>JBBTTR010000001.1:0-2228 GCA_038064155.1 Patescibacteria group bacterium
ACATTGTATTCTCATGCGCCCATTTAGTTAATGAGTGCAATATGTATGTGAACTTTTTTGTCAATCTTTTCCTTTTAGCGCATATTTACAATATATTATGAATATGATATTATAATATTATAATATAATATTATAATATAATATTAATAATAAAAACATTATGAGCACATTATCCGTACCGCTTAATGCGGAATTAGAGAAATTCATTGATCAAATGGTAAAAGAACATCAAGCTGAAACAAAAGCTGGTGTGGTTCGTCGTGTACTGTACGAATTTGCAGAAAATAAAGCTATAAATGATGTACTTTTAGCATCAGAAGAAGTGAGAAACGGAGAAGTTGTAAGAGGTGATGCTGATAAGATATTAAGTAAGTTTATGAAAAAAAATAATGATTAAAATTTCTTTTTCAAAAAAATTTTTGAAACAGTTTGAAAAATTGGAGTATGACTTACAGAAAGAAGTGAAAGAAAAAATAAAATTATTTACAAATACCTCAAATCATAAGACGCTGAATATTCACAAATTAAAGGGCGAAATGAAACGCCAACATTCTTTTTCTGTAAATTATAAAACCAGGATAGTCTTTGAATACGCTTCATCAAAAAAGGAAGCAATACTTCTAGTGATAGGAGATCACGCTGTATATAAATAAAATAAAACTCCCAAAGATAACCCTTGGAGTTTTTATACATCTATTAAAATAAACTTATTTACGCTTTTTAACCGCTCTTAATGCCAGCATCTCGCGTTTTATAGCGAGACGTTTTTTGGTTTTTTTTGAATGAGATGTTTTCTTTTTATCTATTCCTGTTGCTCTTTTTGCCATAATAGGTGTAATTATACACTATTTGTTTAGTATATTAAACAAATTAAAACATTTACCAAAAGCTAAAACTGTGGTATGATTTTGTAACTATGTCAAGTCAACATTATGACGTTATTGTAATAGGTGGTGGTCCTTCAGGGATGATGGCCGCAGGTACAGCTGCCGAGCGTGGTAAGCGTGTTTTGCTCGTGGAGAAAAACAAAAATCTTGGAAAGAAGCTATCACTCACTGGCGGTGGAAGATGTAATATTTTCAATGCAGAAGAAGATACTAAGAAGCTTGCAGAAAATTATGGTGATTCAGCAAAATTTCTTTACTCAACATTTTCACAATACGGTATGCAAGATGCGCGTGATTTTTTTGAAAAAAAAGGAATGCCGATAGTGGTGGAAGCGCGTAAAATGGCATTCCCAGAATCACAAAAAGCAACGGATGTAACGAAGCTTATGAAGAAGTATGTCACAAGCAATCATGTAGAGCTTAAGACGGATACAAAGGTATTGGGTTTTAAAATTGAAAATGGAAAGATAGTAGGAATAAAAACAAAAGACGATATATATACGGGTGATGCTTTTATACTCGCGACAGGCGGAGCGTCATATAAAGAAACAGGTTCTACTGGCGAAGGGATAAGTTGGTTGAAAGACCTCGGATATACTGTGTATAAATCAAATCCAAATATAGTACCGCTTAAAGTTGAGGAGGATTGGGTTAAAGAACTTTCTGGTACCACATTGTCGTTTATGAAAATAACATTTGGCGCTGACTTGCCAAAAAATAGAGGGCGCTTTTCTAAAGTTGGTAAAATACTCTTTACGCACTTTGGCGTATCAGGCCCTCTTATACTTAACTCTTCACACGAAGTAAAAAAGTTACTCGAAAAAGGTCCTGTGCTAGCGACTATTGATATGTACCCAGATACTGAGGTCAAGACATTGCAAAATAGAGTACTTGAAATATTTAATAAAAATAAAAATAAGATGCTTAAAAATGTGGTTAAAGAATTTGCGCCAAATGGTATGGACGAAGCCTTCATTGCGCAGTTCTCATCTAAAATGCAAGATACAAAAGCGCACAGTATCGGAAGGGAGGAGCGAATAGAGTTAGTAGACAGACTCAAAGCAATGCCACTTACAATAACCGGTACTATGGGTATGGATTGGGCAATTATTTCAGACGGTGGAGTTGATTTGAAAGAGGTTGATACCAAAACAATGCGGTCCAAACTTCACAACAACTTATATTTTACTGGCGACGTCCTTCACATCAACCGTCCAAGTGGCGGGTTTTCCCTCCAGCTTTGTTGGACAACAGGATTCGTGGCAGGATCAAGTGTTTAGATTTGACAAGCCCTTGCTTTTAATTCATAAAGAGTATAAAATGCCTTATTGACACAAATAG
>JBBTTR010000002.1:0-16085 GCA_038064155.1 Patescibacteria group bacterium
CAAAGAGATTTTGCGACCCGAGGACCTAAATTTTTGTGTTTCGTAATTCATAGAAGTAGAGCAAAAATCCCCGCTGGAGATTTTATGCGCGCTTTTCAAATGAATTACCTACTGAACTATAAAAGGTAAAAGCGCCATAAATCGAGCTCTTTTGATAGCCGTGGCGAGTTTTCTCTGCTCTCCCGCGCTTGCGCCAGTATTCATTCGTTGTGTTATCCTTCCATGAGTTTTCAGAAAACCTTTAAGAAGCTCCACATCTTTGTAGTCTATGTGTTTTATATTATTTTTTGTAAAAAAGTTTTGATTTTTCATATTTTAAAATTAAAAAGGAATATCTTCTGGTTTAATATCCTCCTCTGGGTATTCAATATCCGCAGTTGTCGCTGACGCCTGCGGCACATCGGCGCCTCCGGTTGAAATAGTCGCGCTTGAGGCGCTAACTCCGCCTCCGCTTCCCGCTCTTGGACCAAACTGAACTCTGTCCGCGACTATTTCCGTTCTATATTTTTTGACACCGTCGCTCTCCCAGCTTCTGGTTTGCATTCTACCTTCCACAAGCGCCGAGCTTCCCTTTTTCAAATATTGCGCGACTGTTTCCGCTTGTCTTCCAAAGACCACAATATTATGAAATTCCACGCTTTCTTGTTTTGCCCCGTCTTTGTCCTTCCAGACACGATTTGTCGCTATTGAAAAAGCCGTAACCTGCGTGCCTGAAGGAAGAGATTTGAGTTCCGGGTCTCTTGTTAAATTTCCATATACTAATGCTTTATTTAAATACATATAGATTTATTATACTATTCAACTATCAACTTCTCAATCGTCTTATCAAGGTCTTCTTCGTATTCTTCTGACACAAATGTCGGTTTCTTCTTTACTGCTTCGTCCATCTTTTTTGTTATTCCCGCTGATTTTGGTTTTGATTTTCTTGATGAGTCATCTTTTGCAAATACAATTGTCTTTGGAATAAGAGTTGATTCTTTGACAGTCTTTATAATCAAATACCGTAAAATATTTTTATTAATATCCATTTCTTCTTTAATTGCCAAGATATTGTCTGTTTTCATTTCAAATTTTATCCAACCAAAATACGCGGTGTCAAATCTTTGCTTCTTGCCTTCAATCCTTTTTGTTATTGTGTAGGCAAGAGAAATCTCTTTTGGAAACTCCTCCGCAATAAAAGTGCCGCCTTTACTCTTGATAAGAAACTTTACAGCATCTGCTTCAACCGCGACATTATTCTCTTCAACTGAAGGCGCAATATGAAAACCGAGCTCATATACTTGAGTTTCGGCTTCATCGCTACCGTCTATTTCATCAGTTAGCTCAATATTTTCTTTTATAGCGTCTTCTGCCATGTAGAAAGCATACTATCACACAGCTTTATGCAAAGCAAGGGAGAATAAGCTTATTTTAAGCTATTTTAGATTAATCCAATCGGTTGGATTAATCGCGAAAATTACCCAGAAACATTCTGAAAGTATTGTTTACAAGCGTTTGGCGGACATTTTCACACTCTTCGCCTCTAATCTTCGCAATCCGCTTAACTACCTCTTTTACGTGCATTGGCTCGCATCTACCACCTCTGTATGGCACAGGTGCTACAAACGGACAGTCAGTCTCAGCCATTATCATATCAAGTGGCGCATGCTTTATTATCTCATCATAAGAATCGGCAAAAGTTATAACGCCCGTAAAAGATAATGTGAATCCGATTTCCAAAAACTTTTTTGCAATATCTAAATTCCCCGCAAAAAAGTGCGAATTCCCTTGAAGCTTGTCTCCGTGAATTTTTTTGTACGAACTCAAAATCTCAAGCCCGTCCTCATACGCGTCCATTGTTTTCTCAGATGGACGAAAATGCAACATCAATGGTAAAGCGTTGTGAAGCGCAAACTGAATCTGTCTTTTGAAATTTTCTTTTTGTCTTTTTTTAGTATTCTCGTCATCAATCTTAATTCTAAAATAATCCAACCCGCATTCTCCAACGGCTATAACTTTTTTATTCTTTGCTAACTCATTGTAATCATCAAAAATAAAGGGCAGCCCTTTATTGTCATCTGGATGTAAGCCAATCGTTGCAAAAATATTTTCATATTTATTTGCCAAATCTACGACTTCACGAGAAGTTTTTAAGTCAGTTCCCACAGAAATGCTCCACACACTTTCATCGTGCATTCTTTTTATCACTTCTTCTCTGTCCTTATTAAAAGCAGAGAAATTCAAATGCGAATGTATATCAAAATATTTTGGTATCATTGCTGAATTCTATCAAAATATCCTTGAATTACGAAATAAAAGTTTAACCTTTATATGAATAACTATTTTCTCGCAAAAAGCGGTTCTGGCATTTTGTTTTCCATGACCGCGTTTTTAATTTTTTCAGATGTTTCCGGAAGTATCGGCTCTAACATACGCGCGATTAAATAAAGTTTATTTATCGCGTTTTTTATAATCTCAATTCCTTCTTCTTTGTCTTCTTTTATAATACTAAATGGTTTTTTTTCTTGAATATATTTGTCCAGATTTCCAATATATTCCCATACCAAGTCCGCGACTTTGTTTATTTGAAAACTCTCAAACAAATTTTTAAATTCTTTAAACACTTCTTCGTGGCTAAATTCTTCTTTAAGATTTATCGGTTTATCAAGGTTCATTTCGGCAAGCTTCATAATTCGCGCCGTTAGATTGCCAATGCCGTTTGCCAAGTTCGCGTTATACGCTTCTTTAAACTTCCACATTGTGAAATCACTGTCCTCAAATGGGTTTATATGCCGCGCCAGGTAGTACCTTAACGCATCTGTGCCATACTCATTCACTAAATCTTTCGGGTCAATAACATTCCCGACACTCTTGCTCATCTTAGTGCCGTCTATTGTCAGATAACCGTGAACTACAATTTTTGTTGGAAGTCGTATTCCAGCGGATAAAAGCATTGCTGGCCAATATATTGTATGGAATCTAAGAATGCCTTTTCCTATTATATGTATAATTTCACTGGCGTTTGTCCAATATTTTTTAAATTCATCACTTTCAGAAGCGTATCCAAGCGCGTTGATATAGTTTGATAGCGCGTCAAACCATACATATTGCATCTGTGAATCATCTTTCGGCACTTGTATGCCCCATCCATGAGCGCGTTCTACCGAACGAGATATACTAAAATCTTCCAACCCTCTTTCTATAAATCTTAATGTTTCATTTTTTCGTGATTGTGGAATAATTTCTATTTTATCAGTGTTAATAATATCATATAATTGTTTTTGATATTCCGATAATCTAAAAAAATAATTTTCCTCCTCAATGACTTCTGGCATACTGTCAGGATGCTCTGAACATTTACCATCTATTAATTCTTTTTCTATCTTAAACTCTTCACATCCCACGCAATATAATCCTTTATATTTTTTCTTATATATATCTTTTTGCGCCTGTTTCCATAATTTTTGCGCTCCTAACATATGCCGCCTATCCACGGATGTTTCAATAAAATAATCATTTGAGATTGAAAGTATTGATGTGAGATATTTAAATCTTTCAGAGTGCTTTCTTACAAATTCAGCGACGGGTACGCCTTCTTTTTCCGCGGACTGCACATTTTTAAGCGCGTTATCATCAGTACCGCTTACAAAAAATGTGTCCGTATTGGACAATCTTTTATATCTAGTTATGATATCCGCCATCACAAACTCCATTGCGTGTCCTAAATGTGGATTTGAATTAACATATGGAATTGATGTTGATATAAAGGCAATTTTATTATTACTTAGTTTGTCCATTTTTATTTACTATTTAATCTTGAATTACGAAACACAAAAATTTATGGTCTGGTTGAGCAAAAACATTTTAAAAACAAAGAGATTTTGCGACCCGAGGACCTAAATTTTTGTGTTTCGTAATTCATAGTATTTAAATGATTTAATGCCAACTTAGCAGTATGTATTCTATCTTTATGTTGCAATAAAGACAATAACGATTGTATAAATAGTTGTTTCTTTGAAAAAGTTTTTAATAAATATTTTCAAGTAGATATAAAAAATTCTTACCAATGACTTATATTAGTTTCTTTCGGGTGTGTTTTCAAAAATGTTTCTTTTTTTCTTCACATCTTTTACAAGTTCTTGGACAATCGCCGCGATGGGAATAGACAAAATAATACCTAAAAACCCCGCGAGTTGCGCTCCAACAATAAGGGCGAGAATAACAAGAAGCGGAGGAACACCAACAACTTTTGTGACGACAAGCGGATAAATAAGATGGTTTTCAAATTGTTGAATAATCAAATAAAGTCCGGCAACCATAAGACCAAGCGTAACTCCTCCATCAACAGACGCTATGATAACACCTGGAATTGTCGCTAAAAACGCCCCGAAAAGCGGTATGAGCTCAAATATACCGGCAAGTACCGCCAAGAGTAGCGCGTAGCGCACATCAAGTATTGTGAGTCCCATATACACTAGCACGCCCACAATAAGCGCGAGTATTAGTTGTCCCTGCATCCACCGCCCAATCTTTATCTGCGAACGCTTCCAAAGATCAAGAATATAGTTATGATGCTTTACAGGCGTAACAACACGAAGAAAATCATCAATACCTGTTTCTTGTACCGCAAAATAAAATGAGAATACTATTATAAGAACAAAGCTTAATGCTCCGCCAAAAATAATACTAATTGATTTTATAAAACCCTCGGACAAATTATTAAACGCTTCTTGAAGACTTGACAATGCATCGCGGACGGAGAAAGTTTTTACAATTGACTCTGGACCACTTAAGAAATCCCCGCCAAAAATACCTGAAAGGTCAATAGAGTTTGTGTATGTTGGCAAAAATGCCAGAAAGTTTGACATTTCTTGTAAAAGAGTCGGCACAAAAAAATAAAATATGCTCAAAAGTGCAAGAAGTATAAGTACATATACCAAAAGTACCGCGAGAACTCTCGGCACTTTATACGATACAAACCATTTGGTAACTGGTTCTATGGCTGATGCTATTACTATTGCTGTAAGCACGATAAGCACTAAGTCTTTTAGGAAAAACAATACAAAAACCAAAAGCCCAAATAAAATTACTTTTATAATTGTTCCAGAACTAATTGTAATATTCATATTTTTCAAATGTTCCATATTATTATAATAGCACTATATTGATACTGATGAAACAATTTCTTCCACTTTTATTCTCTTTTGCCCGCCTGTGTCGCGGTCGCGAAGGGTTACAGTGTTGTCTTCAAGTGTGTCAAAGTCTATTGTAATACAATTAGGTGTACCTATCTCATCTTGCCTTCTGTATCTTTTCCCAATGTTGCCGTTGTCATCAAACATTACTTGTGGGATTTCTTTGCGTATCATCTTGTACACTTCTCGCGCTTTTTTCACAAGTTCTGGTTTGTTTTTAAGAAGGGGAAATACCGCGACTTTGACCGGAGCTATATTCGCTGGAAGTTTCAAATATACTCTACCTTCATCTCCCAGTTCATCTTCTGTGTAAGTTTGTGATAATATTGCGAAAACTATTCTATCCACACCAAATGATGGCTCTATTACATGCGGAATGAATTTCTCGCCCGCCACATCGTCAAGATAATCTAAACCATGGTTTTTCAAATCATAGTCAGTCCTGTAAGCAAGACCAAAAAGCTCGCTTCTACCAAACGGAAAATCGTATTCAAAATCAATAGTCTTATACGAATAATGCGCTCTGTTTCCGTCCGGCACTTCTAGTTCATGAACACTGTCCTTGGTAAAACCAATTTCATTTAACCACTCCCATGACCAAGTTCTCCAATTTTCAAAATGTTTCTCCCATTCTTCTCCTCTAAAGAAATATTCTATTTCCATCTGTTCAAATTCTCGCGTACGGAAAAGAAAATCCCTGGCGTTTATCTCATTTCTAAAAGCTTTACCAATTTGCGCGATACCAAACGGCAATCTTGGATGAAATGAATCAATTATATTTTTAAAATTTACAAATATTCCTTGCGCCGTTTCAGGACGAAGATACGCAACGGATGTCGAATCTTTTGAAGCGCCGAAATTAGTTTCAAACATTTCATTAAACTGCTTTTCTTTCGCAAACTCCCCTTTGCATACTGGACAATTTTTCCCTTCAACATAATCCGCGCGAAATTGTTTTTTACATTCCTTACATTCAACAAGTCTTTCTGTAAAATTCTTAAGATGTCCGCTCGCCTCCCACACTTTTGCGTTCATAAGTATCGAGGCGTCAAGTCCATACATATCCTCACGATCATCAACAAATTTTTTCCACCAAGAATTTTTAATATTATTTTTAAGCGCGACACCTAGCGGTCCATAATCCCATGTACCAGCAAGTCCGCCATAGATTTCAGAACCTTGATACACAAAACCTCTGCGTTTTGCGAGTGATACTATTTTCTCCATTAAATTTTGATTGTTTTTCATGATTAAAATTAAATTCTAAATTCAAATATCGGATTTAAACTTGTTTATTTCACCACTCGCGCCCACTCAACCGAGAAGTTTGGGTCTGTGAAAAGACGTGTTGTTAACTCTTTTTTTGTGGAACTTATTTCTGTTTCAGAGAAGCGGTCAGTCCCTGTTATTGTTTGTTCATTTACAAGCACTGGCATATCTCCTATATGACTCAAACTCGGCAGAAACGCGACTTGAAAGGCGACCTCTTTTTGCCCGGTACTTGAAATATCTGACTTTGGTTTAATACTGCCGACATCCCATGTTATTTTACCACCAACAGGATTAAATGATATTTTTTCACTCGTTGGACTTACATTACCAGTCCATCTTACATATGACGGCAGAGTTGCCGTAACGATAGTGTTATCAACTATATTTGAAGAGTTGGTAATAGTCCAGATAATAGTATATGTTGTTTCATTTTCAACTTTAGGCGGTACTGGTCCAGTATTTGTAAAAGGTCCTACAAAGAAAACCGAACGAGGCGCGAGAAGTAAGTCAGATATGAATTTCACTGTCCTGCTTAAAGATGAGTTTATAGTCTGTGGCGCTTGATTCTCTGAAACACGCTTGCCTTTCACACTAATGTCCAGCAATATCTCTGGATTTTTAAACACATTTCCTGAAGATTGTCCCAGAGATGCAAACGAGAATCTTGCCATTCCTGACTCTCCAGGATTTAGTGACGCGAGGTCGCTATTTGTTTCTCCGCTGAATGTAAGAGTGTTAGTGGATGAATTATAGAAACCTTTGTCTGCTGATATTGATAATTCATTGAGCGATGCGCCTAAAAACTTAATTTCAATTTCAACATCAAAGACACTGACCGGCATATTATTCGTCCATGTTATATCTGCTCGTATATTATCACCAAGAGCTGATGAGTACTCCGAAGATTTGTTTCCATTTAGCGCAAGGTCAACTTCTATGAATGATTTTTTAACAACTATTGATTTTGTTGAAGTAATAAAAGCGACACTGATTTCTTTTTCATCTCTTTCGTCTTTTATACCGCTTGAAAATCTAAACACTCTTTCTTCTTCGTTTTCTCCTATAATAATTCCCCGTAATTTTATTTTTCTATTGCTTTCTGGTTGTATGTCTCCTAAGTCCCACACACTATTTGTAAATGAAGGTGAAGGCGCTGCTGATATAAATTCAAAACCAAACGGGTATTCAACAGAAAGTAGCGCCCCTTTTATTATCGTATTTGAGTTTGAAGTAATTAATATGTCAAACTCAACTTCTTGTCCTGATGTTATTTCACTGACATTTGATATGGAAAGACTAAGCGGAGCAGAAACAAGAGTCACTTCATAAACTTTTTCTGTAAAGAAAATAGCATTTGACCCGTCTATTCTATATTCAACCGTGACTTTCACATTTTGTTGCGTGTCTTCAGAACCAAAAAGTATTGCTTTAACAGTTCTCTGTATAAGCTCACCGGAAGCTAGCGTACCTATGGTCTCACGATGCCTTGGTAAAGCATCTGATATATTAGTTGCAGACCGAGTACCATTTGGATACTCAATAAGTAGGTCGGCGAGTTTTATAGAAACATTGTTTTTGTTAGTAATAGCGATTTGCAAAGAGAGTTCTTCACCGCCACTTATTGTCACGGGACCCTCTATACTGATATCAATATTTTGAGAAGAGACAACATTTGAACCTCCAAATATAAAAAATGAAGATATTCCAAGGGCCACAAGAAAAAATGCAAAAGATGCCACGAGAAGCACAGAAAGCATTGAACGATGTTTTTTCTTTTTCTCTTTAAAAACTGGCTTCTCTTGTGTTTGGTCAGACCATCTTGATTTTGTGCCATAATCAATAGCGCTCAAAGACCTACGCTCTTTTTTACCAAACTTACTAACCCCACGTTCGTAGAGTCTTTTACGCATTTCTTCTATACTACTTCTGTCTTTTAGCATATATAAAAGTATATCACAACTATTTTTTACAAAAAGACTATTTTAAATCATACGATATCGTATGATTTTGTTTCGATTAATCGAAACAATTTTAAAAACTACTAAAAGCAAGGCGTTTAGTAGTTTTTAATTATATAAATTCTACAAATGCGCTTCTTTGAGGGCTCTGTTGATTGCAAAAATTATGTCTTTTCGCTTTAATTCTGTATTTTCAAGTAAACTTCCGTTTACTTGGGTTAATCTGAGTAATTTGTTAAAATGTTCTTTTTTAGCAATATAACCAAGCGAATAAAGTATCCTGAGTACCATTAGATGTTCAAAATTTTTAAGTATTTTTTTATCTAGTTTATTTTTTCTTACAAACTCAAGTCCGTGATGTAATGTATTAAATAAATAATTATTCTTTTCTTCTCCATGCACTAGTCTTTCCAGAAGATTTAATATTTGTGTAACTGTGAATAATTTGTCTTTATTATCTTTTATCTCATGATGGAGACTGTATCTCTCTTCTGCGCCTGTTATCCTCCATACTTCGCGACCGCGCACAAGTGTCGCGTCTGTAAAAGAAAAGCTCTGCAGACAATAACGAAGTTTTGATTTCTCCTCGCGAACACTTCTTGCAACAGCGCGCACAAGACCCATTTCTCTCGTAAACAAAGATATATACCTATTTGCTTCTCCCGAATCAACGCTTCCCAAGACTATGCATTCTGTACTGTATAATGTATGTGACATAACTATTTTACTATATTATCTTGAATTACAAAGCACAAAAATTTATGGTCTGGTTGAGTAAAAACATTTTAAAAACAAAGAGATTTTGCGACCCGAGGACCTAAATTTTTGTGCTTTGTAATTCATAGTATACTAAATTTAAAGCTATATGGGTCAATGTTTATTTTCTCTCCATCAACCGCAGTGAAATTAATTTCTTTTATAAGCGCGCCCGCTTTTATAGTCTCCACGAATTTTTCAATAAATTCTTTACCAATATCATCTGTTTCAACTTTAAGATTAATAAAATCCTGTCGGGTAATCTTTGCCTCCTTTCTCGCGCTTTGAATAGCCCGAGTAAGTTCACGCACAATACCTTCGTTTTTAAGTTCTTGTGTTAAATTTATATCAAGTTCAGCGTCATTTTCTATATTACCGTCAAACAAAACTTCTTTCACATTCACTTCATCTCTTATAAGTCGCGATAATCCATCGTTTTTTTTGATTTTTGATTTTTGATTTTTGATTTTGAGCGAAGCGACTGGTTGTCTTACTTTTATCCCCACACTTGCGCGCGCTTCAAGTCCAAGCGAAACGATTTTTCTAACTTCTTCCATATCGTTTAGTATTTCTGATTCATTATTCTTAATTCCTGATTTGGCTTTTGGCCATTCAGTAAGATGCACGCTTTTCTCCATATCAATACTTCTGACTTTCCGGTAAATCTGTTCGGAAGTAAACGGCGTGAACGGCGCCATCAGTTTCACAAGCTCGAGCAAAACATATCTAGTGGTCGTAAGCGCATATTCTTTATCCTCACCTTCTATTTTAAACCTGTCACGAGAGCGACGAATATACCATTGTGAAAAGTCCGCGATAAATTCTCTGATTTCACGCGCTGGCTCAAGTATATGATACTCATTCATATTTTTTGTAACATCAATGATTAGTTTATTTAATTTTGCAAGAATCCATCTATCCAAAATATTTTCACTTTTTAAATACTTATCGTCAAACACTTGTTCTTTTGTCCCATATAATTCATAGAACTTAACAATATTATTTAACAAGTTAAATACTTTCTTTATCGCCTCACTCACGCTTCTTTCTTCAAAGTTTTTAGAGTCCCCAGGTTGATTAACTGTATACATCCAGAAACGCAAAGCGTCCACTCCATACTTATTTATCATTTCCCACGGGTCTATTACATTACCCACAGATTTAGACATTTTCTTTCCTTTTTTATCTAAAATATGCCCGAGCGATATAACATTCTTATATGCTTTACCTCGCCCCATAAGAGCGCCTACAGCGTGAAGCGTGTAAAACCATCCCCGTGTTTGGTCTATCGCTTCTGATATATAATCCGCTGGATATCCAGTACCTTCAACCCATTTCTTGTTTTCAAATGGATAATAGTCTTGCGCAAAAGGCATCGCGCCAGAGTCAAACCAAACATCCATAACTTCTTTCACGCGAGTCAGTTTATTCCCTTCACCGTCCTCAAGCTCCACTTCGTCAATATACGGCCTATGCAAATCAAGTTCGTAATTTTCATTGTGTGGAAGCGGTACAAAATCAAGCGCTTTTACTTCAGCGTTTTTTATAAAATACTCTTCACCGTTACGATTCGCGATAACTTTTTTTGCATCACTGCCCGAAGTAGCAGAGAACAAAAGCAAGCCGGGTGCGTCGTGAGTAACTATCAAAATATTTTTATCTCTGTGTTTTGTTTCAATGTCATAAATAAAATCACCCATTCTGTTTTTTATTTGCACGAAATTTTCACCACTTGAACATTCTTTTCTGAAACCCTCAATAGAATCAAAATGTTTGTGATATTCTTCAACGGTTTTTCCCTCAAATTCACCCGCTTGTAGTTCTTGAATTCTTTCATCTATAACTATCTCATCTCTATCTATTCCAATACCCTCGGCCACTTGCTCTGCAGTTTCGCGTGTGCGTACAAATGGTGAAGATATTATCAAATCAATTTTTTCTTTTTTTAATTGTTTTATTGAACTAGCTATCTGTTCTTTTCCTTTTTCTGTAACATGATGTGGATTATCTATCTTTGAACTTATAATATCCAAAACATTATTTTTCGCTTCACCATGTCGCATTACAAAATATTTGTTTCCGGATTTTTTTGTATATTTTTTCAACTCTTCAATTGACCCAATTACAATAAAGTTGTCACTTTTGACTCCTGTTTGTCTCTGCCAAACAGGCAATGGTGTAGCCCAGTAACGCTCACGAGAAATCGCCCAGTCCTTAACTTCGCGCAACCATTCACCAAATCGTCCCTTTTTTATATGCTCTGGTATCCAATTAATACTGTCGTTTTCTTTTACAAGTTTATCTCGCAAGTCCGACATCTTTATATACCAAGAGTCACGCGCATAATATATAAGCGCAGTTTTACACCTCCAGCAATGTGGATACACATGCTTTACTCTTTCTTTCGCAAAAATTTTGTCTCCCAGATTTTCAATTATTTCATCGTTTGTCCCTCTCACTTTTTTACCCTCAAGAAAATCTGTTCCTGCTATAAATCTACCGTCCTCATTCACAAGGTGATGTTTTGGTAAATTCTCTTTCGTACCAAGCGCAAAGTCATCCGCTCCATACATTACAGCGGTGTGAACAATCCCCGTCCCGTCTTCTGTTGTAACAAAATCCGCAGAATATACTTTATATGCATTTTTAAACTTCTCTAACTCAACTTCCGGGAGCGTGTCTTCAAGATATGAATATAATGGCTCATATTCAATACCGACTAAATCTTTACCTGATAACTCCGCCTCTATTTTATACTCCTGATTTTTTACAACACTACTTATTCTATCTTTTGCAATTATAAATAGTTCATTCTTAATTCCTGATTCATTATTCATAATTCGCACAATCGTATAATCAATTGTGCTCTTAATTGCTAACGCAACATTACCGGGAAGTGTCCATGGAGTAGTAGTCCATGCCAAAAGATATGTATTTTCATCAGCAACAAAATCGCCAATCTTCTGTCCAATTTTAACTTTAAACTTCACATAAACAGATGTGTCGTGAACTTCCTGATACCCTTGCGCAAGTTCATGACTTGAAAGCCCTGTGCCACACCGTGGACACCAGTTTACTATTCTATAATCCTTATACAAAAGTTTCTGGTCATTGACTTTTTTTACAATACTCCAAACAGACTCCATATATTCCGGCTCATATGTAATATATGGATTTTTTTCATCAAGCCAAAAAGCAATGCGTTCTGTAAGTTTCTCCCACTCATCAATATGTTTCCAAACACTTTCTTTACATTTTTTATTAAAATTAGCGATGCCATATTTTTCAATATCTTTTTTTGAGTGTAGTTTAAGCTCTTTCTCAATCGCGATCTCTACCGGAAGTCCGTGTGTATCCCAACCAGCTTTTCTGCGCACATGAAAGCCTTGCATGGTTTTATATCGTAAAATAGCATCCTTAAAAACTCGCGCTTCTATATGATGAATCCCCGGTTTACCATTTGCGGTCGGAGGTCCTTCATAGAAAATATACTCACCCTTTGGTGATTCCTTTTTGTCAGATTTCTTAAAGATTCCCTCCTCTTCCCAGAACTTTAAGACTTCCTCCTCATTTTGAGCAATCTCGCTTTTTTGATTATTGTCTTTTTCCATATTTACATTCTATCAGGTGCTTTGATTCCCAAAAGCCACAGACCATTTTTGATTGTGTTTGCAAAAGCCTCTGTGAGCGCAACCTTGTACGGCGCAGTGTCACTTTTCTCAACTATTTTCTCCTTTGCATAAAAACTATTAAACGCTCCAGCAAGTTTTGTAAGATATGTTGTTACATAATGCGGTTCATATTCTTTATTTGCCCTCTCCACAACTTCTGGAAATCTATATAAAAGTTTTTCCAACTCTATTGCGCCTTCAATAATATAAACGCCCGATGTCTGTATTTTTATATTTTCAACTTTTGCCTTTTCAAGTACTGCATTTGCTCTTGTGTGAGCATATTGCAGATACGGCCCTGAATCGCCTTCAAATGAGAGCGATTTGTCCATATTAAATATAATGTCTTTACCAACAGATTGCTTTAATATTGAGTATTTTATTGCTCCTACAGCGATTTCCTCCGCTATATCCTCCTTATTATCTATATCAGAATCCTTCATCTTCTCTATAACCCTCTCCCTTACCTCATCAATCAAAGACTCTGCTGTTATCACATCTCCAGTTCGTGACGACATCTTCCCGCTCGGCAGACGCATCATTCCATGAGTTATATGTTTTGTTTTTTCTGCAATACTTGGGAAAATTTTTTTCATCACTGCCAAAACAACTTGATAATATTCTTTTTGTTCACTTGCTGTTATTACGATTGATTTATTATAATCATACCTCTCACTTTTTATTTTTGCCAAAGCCAAATCTTTTGATTCATAGGTTGGAAGTCCTTCGGAGTTTACAAACACTCTTGTGTGAAGTCCATATTTCTCACCTTTAAATATTACTGCTCCGTCACTCTTCTCAAATACTTTGCCAATATTTTCTTCCACGAGCTTTTTACCTATTGGCCCCGCTTCACTTTCAAAAAAGTATTCGTCAAACTTCGTTCCAAGTTTTTTATAAATCTCTTCAAAATGCTCAAGGGAAATCTTTTTACCATCATCATAAATTTTATTTATTTCATCATCATTCCTGTCATAAACTTTTTTATTTATTCCTTTTATTTCTTCTTTTACATCCTCACCTTCTTCATATGCCCTAGCTCCATCCGCGTACGCTTTCCCCAATTCCGAAGAATTCTCCAACACCGAGGTTGAACCTCGGTGTTGGAAACCCCAGATAGCTTTCGCAACATGAAGTCCGACATCGCCTTGATAGTTTGCGCGCTTTACTTTCGCGCCAGAGAATTCAATGATGCGCGATATTGATTCACCAATAGCATTGCTCATCAAATGCCCTATGTGAAATTCTTTAAACGGATTTGGGTCAGTGTACTCCACCATTGTCTTCTGACTTTTCAAAGAATTATTACTACCCCATTTGTCATCCTGCTTTAAAACTTCTTCAATACTTTTTACAAAAAATTCTTGTGATAAATGAAAGTTTATAAACCCAGCGCCCGCAACCTTAACTTTTTCTACTTCTTCTGGTTTATTTCGTACGATATATCGTATGATTTCCTCCGCAAGTTCTTTCGGATTTTTACCGACCTGTTTTGCAAGTGTCATAGCAACATTTGTGGAATAATCACCATACGCCAATTCAGCAGGATGTTCTAGATGAACATCCTCTATTTCAAGCTCTAAGCTAGTAACTGCCTTTTTTATAGCTTTTTTTAATACCCCTCTAATCATTACATAAGTATACAAAAAAACGTTTAAAACTGCTATTTTAGGCATTTTTTTGTATGAATTCTTTTTTTATCTCTTGTATTTGGTCAATAGTTAATTCTGTTTGACCATTTCGTAACGCTTTTTTAATTTTTTCAGCAACTTCTCCAGCTTCTCCGTTTAAACCAAGTGTAGGGTGAATAAAATTATTTCCACTATTTGGATATATAGCCGTCTTTTTAGCTTCTTTTTGATACTCATTAAAATTCATATAACGCATATTACCACCAATAAAAAATCCCCCAAGCCGCGATAAATCGCTGACTTGGAGGAAAAATTAAAATTCAAAATTTAGATTATGTTCTATAATACACCATCCATTTAGGTGTTGCCGTAATAGTCCGCTCCACAAAATCTGCACATTCTCCAGATAAAAACACACTCATAACTTTATCCGTCTCGTTCCTGCACGGATCGTTAATTATTTTTGCATCAATTTTATCATCTAATTCACAAATGTAGAACATATCAGCAAATTGTTCACGTGAGACTGCGATTTGATTTGTACATAAATTGCATTTAAGCATTATGTTAACCTCCTTTTTATGTTCTCGTTCCTGCTATTCTTTTCTATTTTCCTTTTCTTTGTTTGCCAAAAATTCTTGTCTTAATTTTTTTCAATCCTAATTCAGCTTTTGCAAGCTCGCGCCCGACATAAAGCGCGTTTCTAGTTTCTGAAATAAACGGTGATATTTCCAAGCTCAATCTCTCTGCATTAGTCCCGCGAAAAGTCTGGAGTAATTCTGTACCATCTGGACTGTAATGATGAATGAGTATCTCATTGCATTCAGTTGAAATTTCAAAATTACCCTTCCTATCTATACGAAATTTTCCTTTTTTCAATACTTCTTCAAGCATACTGTCAACTCTTAACCAGTCCCTCTCATACAAGTGTGCCGAGCCAGATGTGATATCAAGCTCTCCTATTTCAAGTTCTGGCCGATTGAGCCTGACCCTCAACAATATAAGAAATTTATGCTGGAAATATCGAAGTGCTGCAGCATTCAATGGCCAACCGCTAAACATATCGTTAGTCCTGATGTATGCCCATAGATGCAAAAGATTTCCAATAATCCTTGGATGCATAATAACTAAACACGGTGGATCTTCCGCAACAATTGAACCATCGAGAGTGTTTGGATTCCATAATGATATAAGTGTTCTGAATGTTTCTGGTTTTTTCACAAATGCATTCACAACAGCTTCAACTTGGTCTCCGAACTCATATCTTATGATATGACCATAACGATATGCCAGATCATTTGGCTCTGCTCCTTTCCAGAAATCTTCACAATACTTTCTTATGTGAGTTGTATTGTATTCAGGGTGCGGAATAGATTTAAAATCTATAGGATTTTGATCGGTTATTACCATATTAAGCTCCCATAACTCCTGCCTCCTATGACCCTCTGAGTCGGAATCAGTAATATGACCAAATTTGCGTATCTCGTCCAATAAAGCCACATATCCTTCTGCTATTGTATCTCTTCTAATAAGGAATCCAGATTTTGCAGATGAGAAAACCTCTGCTTTTGGTTCTGGAAGTTCCACAAATAAGGGTTCAAATTTTCTATTTTCATAAGACTG
>JBBTTR010000003.1:0-24095 GCA_038064155.1 Patescibacteria group bacterium
TGCATGGCCGTCGTCAGTTCGTGATTTGAATTGTTCCCTTAAGTGGGGAAACGAACGCAACCCCTATTGTCTGTTATACGTGTCAGGCGAGACTGCTACCTCACGGTAGAGGAAGGTGGGGATGACGCCAGGTCAGCATGACCCTTTGATGTCTTGGGCTGCACACATGATACAATGGTTATTACAACAGGACGCAATATCGTAAGATGGAGCAAATCCTTATAAAGATAGCCTAAGTTCGGATTGAGGTCTGCAATTTGACCTCATGAAGTTGGAATCGCTAGTAATCGCAGGTCAGCTATACTGCGGTGAATACGTTCTCGAGCCTTGTACTCACAAATAAATGCGCCCGACAGCGCATATTTCTAAGAGGTTAAAATCCTCTCCTTTACTTTGTCTAAGTAGAGCGTAGCCGAAAGATAGGCGTATTCCGTAAGGAATAAGCTGGAGGATCTGAAGGCAAAATATAGCCCGTACTCCGCCAATTGGCGGAAAAAGTCGTATTGACCTGTCGCCTGGGTGGTGAGGACAGGGAAGATACATAGAAAAGACCGTATGGGATGTATGGAACAGAAGTATGTGTAACCCGGGGAGATCCAGTTTTGCACAAGATAACAAGGTTGTTGAATTGACGAACCGTCAATTCAGTTTGTATAATTAAATTATGCAAAAACAACTAAAGCAATCTGGAAGTCAGCTGCGTCGTAGTACCCGCAAAGTGCGGGGAAGGACAATACCTAGTATGCTATCTGCAGACTATATTGTTGGTTTAACCGATGGAGAAGGAAGCTTTTCTGTCTATCTTAACCCTCCAAATAAAAGACATGGTTCTATAAACTATAGAGTTCAGTGTCGTTATTATATCAAGATGAGAGAAGATGATCTTCCTCTACTTGAAAAAGTACAAAGATTTTGGGGATGTGGAAAGAATTATTTCCAAAAAGAATATAGGGAAAATCAGCGAGATAATTATAGATTTGAAATTTTTAATTATCAGCAACTTAAAGATGTGGTTGTGCCATTTTTTCAAAAACATCCGCTTGAAAGCAAGCGAATTAAAGATTTTGAGCTCTTTTGCAAAATATTAAATCTTGCATTAGAAAAAGCTCATCATACAAAAAGTGGTTTACAAAAGATCAAAAAGTTGAAAGAACAGATGCACGCTTAGGACTCGCTGTATGCGGGAAACCCGCACGTACAGTGGGAACACGAAGTAGTTATCAACTATCGTATTCGCCCGTCAAGTCAAGGAAGCCGGGAGTGCTCAAAGTCCCATTTCGGTGGGCCTACAGTAAACTCGGTAACAGGGGCTAAGTCGTAACAAGGCACGGCTAGCGGAAGCTGGTCGTGGATTATTTCCAACGGAATCCGTTCATTTATATATTATATAATTGAACTTATTGAGTCGGTTTTCTGGATCTCGATCGAGTTCAGAAAAGATTATGATTGAATATCTTAAAAGCAATTTGGCATTTGGGAAAGACCAATAGAACGAAACAAAAGAAAGAATATGAAAGATAAAAGCCGCTAAGCGTTTTAAAGCGCTTAGCGGATGGAAAAATTTTAATTTGTTACTCTTCTAATTTTTTTATGGCTTCAACTTCAGGTTTCGGTTTCAGGTACTGAACAACTATGACTTTGTTATCATCGTCTCGATCGATCCTGAATACTTTAAAAAAGCCACCATTCTTTTTGAGTTGGAGTTTTACATCTTCCACTTCCTCCTTAGTCAACTGATTCCCTTTGGAATCAGTCATTGCCATAAACGATCCTCCCGCAAGCGCTCCGGCTCCTGCGCCTATTGTTCCAGCATCAGGAGATCCAGTTAGTAGTACGCCGACAACAAATCCAAACAGCGCACCAATACCAGCCCCAGCCCCAGTTCTTTTTTGTGTTTCTGTACATCCCCCAAGAAGGAGGATTACCATAATAATCAAAAAAATAGGTAATTTTTTTCTTACCATTTTTCACCCCACTTTCTGAAGAAAGTTTAAAAAACTTATATTTGTTAATCTAACCTCAGTATATTATTATATTTTAATTTGTCAAGTCAAACGCAAATTTAAAAATCCAACTGACCCAAACTGACCTAAACCTTGCTTAGGTCAGTTTGGGTCAATAGAGCATATAGGTGTTGCAATTACTTATTGAATGTACCTAATGCATAAGTTCGTTCACGCAAGGTTTGACCCTAGTCTAATATTAAGGTTGAATCTTGATTTATATAAATTGCTCCAACCCTTAATTTTTGGTACTATTTCGCTATTGCGAGTGTAGCTCAGTTGGGTTCGTTTATAAATCAATAATCATCTATTTGTATGCAATGTGCGAGTGTAGCTCAGTTGGTAGAGCATTCCGCTGATACCGGAAAGGTCCAAGGTTCAAATCCTTGCGCTCGCACACTGCATATAAATGATTATTGATTTTTAAAACGATAGAGCATGAAAAAAGGTTCCCCAAACCTTTTTTCTAACACCGGAAAGGTCCAAGGTTCAAATCCTTGCGCTCGCACACTGCATAAAAAACAAAAACACTCTGTTTGAAGACGACAAAGTGTTTTTGTTTTTTTGTTGATTTTTGGCGTTCAAAATTTAAAACCATAGAAGAACCTAAAAATTAAAATACTTAATTTGACGATGTCTCTAAAGGACATATTTAACTCTAAAGGACATAATTATATATGGCAGGAAGAATAGATTGTGTAAAGGACATTTTAGTGTTCCCGTATAATTTATTTGACAGGTCAGTATTATTATTGTCTTACGCAATTAAATCAATTGACAATATACTTTAAGAGCATAAAGTATTGACAAACATAGGTCTTTAAGAAAAGCGGGTTAAAATCCGCCAATTTCGCAAATTGTTGTTCTTTGTGGTGCTTTTATTTACAACTATGAAGTGCAACAAATTCTACAAAACAATATGGGCGCTTAGCGCAATTTTAACCGGTTTTTCAATCGTGCTGTTTGCGCATGGTTTGTTGTTATTGGCGCCACAAATAGCGTCAACTGTAAATGTTGTAAATGCCAGCTCTCTTTCGGTGACATGCGCGGTTAGCACATCAACACCGATAACAGGGGGCACTGTCACATGGTTGGCAAGCGCGTCAGGGGGAACTGGTTCATATACCTTCTCATGGTCGGGTACTGACGCATTAACCGGGACTTCAGGGTCGGTCAGCAAGGTCTATACGACAGCGGGTGTTAAAACCGCGTCTGTGTCAGCTTCATTCGGGGGTTCTTCAGCAAGTTGTAGCAGTTCTATTATTGTAACAAGCGCGCCTGCCCCAGCGTGTTCCGATGGAGTGGATAATGATGGAGACGGTTCAATTGACTTTCCTGCGGACATCGGCTGTGCAAGCGGAAGCGATACAGATGAAAGCAACATACCGCTTTCCGCTTCATGTTCAGTTGCTCCGACAGCAGGGTCGACAGGGAGCGCTTTCACATGGACTGTGGTACCCGCAGGTGGCGTGACGGGAATTTACACATTTACTTGGTCAGGAACAGACGGGCTTTTTGGTTCCGCGACGACTACGACAAAGTCGTATTTAACGGCTGGAACAAAAACAGGTTCCGTAACAGTTACAGCAGACACCGAAACCATTGCTCTAAGTTGCGCTAATTCGGCAGTCGTTAGTGGTCCAACTATACCGCCGCAATGTTCTGACGGAATAGATAATGACGGAGATGGTTCAATTGACTTTCCCGCGGACCTTGGATGTTCAAGCGCTTTAGATAATGATGAAACTAATATTCCAGCTCCAATTCCAACACCACCACCAACACTGACACCAACATCGGCGCCATTAAGCAGTAGTGGCGGAGGTGGCGGAGGCGGTCCACGAATTCGTCTACAAATAAATAATGAAAAAGTTGTAAAACTTGCGACAAGTACAGCGCTTGTAACATGGGATACAAATTTACAAGCGCAGAGTAAAGTGTTTTATGGAAAAGATTCACACGCTTCATCTAGTTTGCCATTTATTGAATATACAAGTTCAACAGAAAAAGGAATATCATCCGTTACAAAACATTCAATGACAATTACGGGGCTTGATAACGATGCCACTTACTATTTCCGACCGGCGGCGTTTAGGTCAGATGAAGAAAAGGGCGGGATAGAGTTAATGCTTACACCAGATAGCCCTTCAACTCCAGTAACACCTGCTATGTGTTCAAAGTACTTACTTAAGCCAATAAAGTTTGGTGAAGATAACGATATATTTGAAGTTACAAAACTTCAAATATTCCTCAATGATTTTGAAGGATATAGTCTTGATGTTACAGGGATTTATAATCTTGAAACATTTACAGCTGTTGAAATCTTCCAAGAGAAGTATGCTGACGATATTCTTACACCGTGGGGTATTGAGGGAAGTACTGGGTATGTGTACATAACCACAATGAAAAAAATCAACGAGATTTATTGTAATAAAGATATTGCATTTAACCTAGATGACCTTGAAGGAGACGAAAGAAGAGAGGTTGAAGAGTTCAACGCGCTACTTGAATCACTTCGCTCTCAAGGATTACCGCTTCCGGATACGTCAAAAGTTGGTTTTTTTAGAGCTCCCGTTGATACTCGCATTATGACTCCAGACACTTCAACTTCACTTGCCGTAGACACGGATAGTGTGGATGCGGAAGGAGGTCTGACTATAGATACATCAGAGACAATAATAACACAACCTGATTCATCTGAAGAAGTATTGAATGAAGATACTGCGCCAGAAAAAGTTCGCAGTGGAGGTATATTCGGCGGCGCGCTAGCTTCTATAATAAGCGCTATAGAAATAGGCGAGAATGAAAAGTCAGTCGTGTTCAAAAGTTTAGTAAGTAATTTAAGTATAGGAAATATTTTCAAAACAATATTCCGATTGGTATTTTAATATTTAAAAACACAAAAGGTGACAATATTTCCACCGCATCGCCGCTAATTTTCTGAAATCGCGGATTTTTTATTTTCCAGCCAAGGATGGCCATCCTTGGGCTGGTATAAGTTTTGTATTATACTCAGATAATGAATAACTATTTCAAAGGTAAAAAAATAACAGTTATGGGGCTTGGAATCTTGGGACGTGGCGTTGGTGACGTGAAGTTTTTGGCAGAAAGCGACGCGGATTTGATAGTGACCGATTTGAAGTCTTCAGCGCAGCTCAGGATGTCGCTTCAAAAGCTCCGTGAGTATAAAAATATTAAGTATGTGCTAGGTAAGCACGATTTGAAAAATTTCAGAGATAGAGATATGGTTCTGAAATCTGCCGGAGTGCCTCTTGATTCCTCATATATAAAAGAAGCAAAGAAAAACAAGATTCCTATTGAAATGAGCGCGTCGCTTGTTGCCAAGTTATCTCCCGCGACAATTATCGGTATTACAGGCACAAGAGGAAAATCTACCGTGACACAAATGATTTATGAAGTGTTGAAAATTAACGAAAAACAAAGGATAAACCTTTGTCGCGACAAAGGTTTATCCTTTGTTAAACGAAATATATTTCTTGGAGGTAACATCCGCGGTATCGCCACACTGCCGCTTCTCAAGAAAGCAAAAAAAGGAGATATTATAGTAATGGAGTTAGATTCATGGCAACTGCAAGGTTTTGGCGATAGTAAAATCAGTCCGCGTATTTCTGTATTCACAAATTTGCTTTCTGACCATATGAATTACTATAACAACAGTATGGTAAAGTATTTTAAAGATAAAGCGAATATTTATAAATATCAGAGAAATGGCGATTATTTAATTGCAGGCAAAGAAATTGCTAAAAAGATTAAAAGAAAATCTATTGTTCCAAAATCACTTCCGAAAAATTGGAAGCTGAAAATTGTCGGAGAGCACAACAGGGAAAACGCGTCATTTGCCGCGGATACCGCAAGGATAGCTTGCGTGCCACAGAGTATAATTAAAAAAGTTATAGAGAATTTCAAAGGCGTTGAAGGGCGACTTGAATATATAAAAACAATTCGCGGTATAAAAATCTATAATGACAACAATGCCACGACACCAGACGCAACAATTGTCGCGCTTAAAACACTTGGAAATAAAAATAAGAATATTGTTTTGATAATTGGAGGCGCGGATAAAGGGCTTGATATATCAAAATTAATTAAAGAAATACAAAAATACTGCAATACTATTATATTGCTTTCCGGAACAGGCACGGATAAATTGAAGAATGAAGCAAGAATTATGAATCAAGAACAAAGACAAAATCATGATCCATTATTCATAATTCCTGATTTAAAAATCATAAAAAAGGAAGCAAAAAATCTAAAAATAGCGCTTTTGTTGGCTATGAAAAACTCTAAAAATGGTAATATACTATTGTTCAGCCCCGCTTTCGCGTCATTTGGAATGTTTAAGAATGAATACGATAGGAACGATAAATTCATAAATCTCGTCAAAAAATTGAAGTAAAATGAATGATTTAGATATAAAAAAAAATAAGAAAATTCATTTTATTGGTATTGGCGGTATCGGTGTTTCTGCTATTGCGCGGATGTTTTTGGCGCGCGGTGTTGAGGTGAGCGGTTCAGATATATCAGAATCTAAAATCATAAAAGAGCTTGAAAAAAATGGCGCTAAAATTTTTTACGGGCACAATCCTGACAATCTCGCGAATGATACCGATTTGGTTATTTACACGATTGCGATAGATAAAGACAATCAAGAGTTTGCGAAAGCAAAAGAACTTGGAATTGAAACGAAAACATATTCTCAAATGCTCGGGATTATTTCAGAAGGACATTATACAGTCGCTGTCTCTGGAACGCATGGTAAGACCACAACAACTACGATGATTGCAAAAGTCGCAGTTGATGCGGGACTTGACCCGACAGTCATAGTTGGAGGTTTGATTAAGGATTCTGGAAGTAATTTGATTGTAGGAAGCAGCAATTTATTTATTGTAGAAGCATGTGAGTACAAAAAATCGTTTTTAGACCTTGACCCAAATATACTTGTTATTACAAACATAGAAGAAGATCATCTTGATTATTATAAAAATCTCAATCACATTCAAAATGCGTTTAAAGAGCTTGTCAGGAAATTATCAAAAAGTGATTTTGTTGTATGCGATCCAAATGATAAAAATATAAAGCCGGTCATAAAAAACGCAAAACCTAAAATTATAGATTACACAAAACTTAGAGGCGAAGTTTCCAAGTTGAGATTGAAGGTTGAAGGGGAACATAATAAGCAGAACGCTAAAACGGCTTTCACGGTTTCTAAAATCTTAAAGATAAAAAAAGAAAAAGCCTTTAAATCTCTTTCAGAGTTTGAAGGCGTGTGCAGAAGATTTGAATATAAAGGCAAGACAAAAGAACGCGCGGAGGTGTATGATGATTATGCGCATCATCCGACAGAAATTCGCGCGGCGCTTCGCGTCGCGCGCGACAAATTTCATAATCGTAAAATTATCACAATATTTCAACCGCACCTTTACAGTCGGACGAAATTTCTTTTAGACGATTTCGCGAAAAGTTTTAAAGACACGGACGAAGTGATAATAGCGCCTATTTACTCGGCGCGCGAAAAAAAAGACAAAAGTATAAATAACAAAATCCTTGCGAATGAGATAAATAAAAATTCAAAAAACAGCCAAGCTTTTGGCGGTTTTGCTGAAATAAAGCGATATTTGAAAGACAATATTAAAAAAGATGATATTATATTAACAATGGGCGCGGGAGATATTTATAAAATAGGGGAGGATATTATAAAATAATTTTCAATTATCAATTACCAATTTTCAAACCTTCGCAATTATCATGAGTAAATATAGTATTTTAATAACATTAGGTGTCTGGATTATAATCCTACCATTCTTAGGGTTTTCTGGTTTTTGGAGAACACTACTACTGGTTCTATCGGGTTTTGCAATTGTGATTTTGGCATTTCTCATAAGAGGTGAGTCATTAAACAGAGAATATTTCAGATTTGGAGAAAATGGCGCTGATACATATGTTGACAATGGATATGAGAAGAAAAATGAAAAATAATAAACGGGGTAAAATGAAATTTCTTGTAATCGGGATTATTATCGTAGGATTTTTTTCGATTGCATATTTTGGATTGCCCAGTGTTATTCCTCTTACATATATCGGAGCAGATTCAGATATGAATTCTTCCGTTGAATATATTAGTGGGGAAAAAAATATGAAAATTGTTAAAGAAGAAAAGTTTGTCGCGTCTCATATTGACACACCTGAAGCGGTAAAAGCAATTTATATGACAAGCTGGGTTGCGGGTAATCCAAGCTTCAGAGAAAAACTTGTAAAAATTGCCGATGAGACAGAAGTCAATTCTATAATAATAGATATTAAAGATTATACGGGTCGGATCGCATTTAAAGTAGAAGATGAAATGCTCCAAGAAGTTGGCGCAGTAGAAAACCGTATTCCAGATGTCCGTGAATTTATAAAACTTCTTCACGACAAAGGTATTTATGTAATGGGGCGCATATCAGTATTTCAAGACCCTTATTATGTATCCAAATATCCAGAGTTTGCAGTGATACGTGAGAGTGATGGTGAAGTATGGGGGGACTATAAAGGTATTTCGTGGCTTGACGCTGGTTCTAAACAAGTATGGGACTACACGGTGGCTATCGCAAAAGAAGCATACGCGAATGGTTTTGATGAGCTTAATTTTGATTATATTAGATTCCCATCAGATGGAAATATGAATGACATCGCGTATCCGTTTAGCGAAGAAAAAGTATTAGCCGACCCTAATTATGGCAAAGCAGAAGTAATGCGAGATTTCTTCAAATATCTTGCGGGAGAAATGAAAGACACAGGCGCAGTGCTTTCAGCCGATATGTTTGGCATGGTCACTACCAATCCAGACGACTTAAATATAGGACAAGTGCTTGAATACGCAGAGCCATATTTTGACTACATAGCGCCGATGACTTACCCGTCGCACTACCCAAATGGCTTTAACGGTTGGCTTAATCCAAACAAAGAAGTATATGGCGTTGTAAAATATTCAATGGATGAAGCTGTAAGGCGAATGAATGAAGCAAGTAGCACTCCCTCGAAGATTCGCCCATGGCTTCAAGATTTTGACTATGGCGGTAACTATGACATCGCAGAAGTTCGCGCGCAGATTCAAGCGGTTTATGATTCTGGTCTTACCAGCTGGATGTTATGGGCACCATCTAATGTGTATACTCGCGGAGCTTTATTTGATGAATAAAAGGTTACTATATTTGTACTTTAGATAACTTACACTTTTTTAAAAGTGAAATTAATCTATCAAAGCAAAATATCGCCTTTTCTTGCGCTTTAGATAATATTGAACAAGTCTCTTTTTATATATCGCTATATATACTATACTTTTAATATGAATCACGGAGATAGAATTACATATTTTGGCTCCACGGACTCGCGTGGAAAAAAGATAAAATTCGGCATAAAATCAGGAGACAGAACAAAGCATACCTATGTCATCGGTAAGACTGGAATGGGTAAATCTACGCTTTTGGAAAACATGGCAATTCAAGATATCCAAAACGGTGAAGGCATTGCTTTCATAGACCCACACGGCTCTACAGCAGAGAAGCTTCTTGAGTACATACCGGAAGAGCGCATCCAAGATGTGCTATATTTTGCGCCTTTTGATATGGAATACCCGATTTCTTTCAATGTGATGGAAAATGTAGATGCTGACAAACGGCACTTGGTTGCAAACGGACTTATGAGCGTTTTTGAGAAAATTTGGGAAGATATGTGGTCAGCTCGTATGGCATACATTTTGAATAATACAATTTTAGCGCTTTTAGAATACCCAGACGCGACACTTCTAGCTATAAACAGAATGCTCGCCGACAAAGACTATAGGAAAAAAGTTGTTGAAAACGTACAAGACCCTTCTGTTAAATCTTTTTGGATTAATGAATTTGGGAAATATACAGAAAGGTTTGCGGCTGAAGCAACTCCTGCTATCCAAAATAAGATTGGACAATTTACATCAAATGCATTGATGAGAAATATTATCGGTCAGCCTAAATCGTCTTTTGACATAAGAGAGATGATGGATACAAAAAAAATCCTAATAATAAACCTATCAAAAGGAAGGGTTGGTGAAGGTAATGCAAGCTTATTAGGAAGTATGCTTATCACAAAGATTTACCTTGCCGCAATGTCGCGCGCGGATGTTTCGGCCACCGCAAAGGAGAGTCTTCCAAACTTTTATCTTTATGTTGATGAATTTCAGTCTTTTGCGAATAAATCATTTGCGGACATCTTGTCAGAGGCAAGAAAGTATAAATTAAATTTAACAATAGCTCATCAGTATGTAGAGCAAATGTCAGAAGAGGTCCGCGCGGCGGTGTTTGGCAATGTCGGTACAATGATTACATTCAGAGTTGGCGCTATAGATGCAGAAATATTTGAAAAAGAATTTTCGCCGACATTTACGGCAGAAGATTTGGTAAATCTCGGATTTACGCAAATGTATTTGAAGCTTATGATAGACGGAGTTTCATCACAGCCATTTTCTGCCACATCTCTCCCGCCAATTGAAAAAAGGTACACGACTCTTATGGATGATGTTGTCACCTTCTCGCGTGAACACTACGGCAGGCCACGCGCACTTGTGGAAGAAAATATCAAAATCTGGCATGAGCCAATTAATCCGCCATCATCTACATCAAAATCAAAAACTGGAAATGCTCCAAAAAAATCACTCTCAAACAAGACAGAACTTTCTCCACTTACAGAAGAGCAAATTAAACAAACGCAATTAATAAAAAAGAAAGTTTCTGTGGAGTCAAAAATAATTAAGCAGAAAATTATACCAAAACCACAACCATCAAAACAGAACTATTCAATACCACCGATTTCAAGAGAAAGTAAAGAAAATATAAAACCAAAACCACAAAAGATTATATCATTAAATGACCTTAAGTTTCAGCCAAAAATAATTCCAAAAACAAAAAAAGAACCAAGTGAGGAAAACAAACTTAACTTAAGAAATGCGCTTGCGTCTGTATTGAAAGATAAACCACAACAAACTCCAAAAGCACCAAGTGTTCAATCACCTCAACCACAACAGCAAAAAGTGGCCCCTCAACCAACAACTCCGCAAAAAACAAAACCATCAGACGGAACGAAAAATACTCAAAATATCTCTCAAGCCCCACAAAAACAGAATGCGCCAAATGCTCGTTTGTATGAGCTTGATAGTGCGCAAAATGCTCGTCTGTATGAACTTGATAAAAATAAAGATTATCTGGACAATCCTCCAAAAGAAGTTCCTGAATCAACTCTCCGCAAAATTCTTAAAGTTGAAGAAGATCTTAAAGAATAGAATAAAACTTAGTTGTTTCGCCACTAAACACCTTTATCTTAAACACATTATGAGAAAAGTACCATTTATAAACGGACAATTCTATCATGTATATAATCGTGGTGTAGAAAAAAGAAATGTTTTTGAAGACAAATATGATTTTCTTAGATTTATTCAGAGTATGAAAGTATTTAACACAGTTGAACCAATAGGTAGTATATATGCAATTTCTTTTAACAAAAGAAATAATAAAAAACTTAGTAACGAAACAACTAAGTTTTTAAAGTCTAAAAAAGGTATACTAAAAAAGAAATTAGTAAATTTTATATGTTATCGGTTAAATTCAAATCATTATCATCTTTTGTTAGAACAAGTTGCGGATAATGGCATAAGTGAGTTTATGAAACGACTGGGCGGTGGGTATACAAGATATTTTAATGAAAAATACAAACGTAGCGGAGTGCTATTTCAAGGTGTTTTTAAATCATCTAATATAAATTCAGATGAATACCTTAAGCATTTAAGTGTATATATTAATTTAAATGATAGAGTTCATAAACTTAGTGGCGAAACAACTAAGTATTCGAGTTGGGAGGAATATGTTGAGGGTAATGGTTTTTGTAAAAAAGATATAATCTTGGGGCAGTTTGACGATGATCGAAAAAAGTATGAAGCTTTTGCGGAGGAATCTCTCGGATGGATTATTGAAAATAAGGAGAAGAATAAAAAGATAGAAAATACACTTTTGGAATAAGAGAAGTTATGTTTTAATTTAAATAAAATGTTGAAGTATATATTTATATTTTTTATTTTTCTTTTGGTTCCAGTTTTTGTTAGTGCGCAGGTTGTTATAAGTGAAGTAATGTACGATATAGAAGGCAGTGATACTGGACACGAATGGGTTGAAGTTACAAATACTAGCGCTAATGCAATTAATATTGTTGACTGGAAGTTTTTTGAAGAGGGTAGTAATCATGGACTTACTTTAATTACAGGAGATGCAAATGTGCCAAGTGGAAGTTCTGTAATATTAGTTGATAATTCCGATAAGTTTTTTGTTGACAACTCACAGTTTTCAGGAACTGTTTTTGACAGTTCTTTTTCTTTGAAAAATATAGGCGAACTTATAATTATTCGTGATGCAGATTTAAATGATATTAACTCACTTACTTATGATCCTGAAATTGGCGGTGGAGGAGACGGTAATTCACTTCAACTAATCTCTGGAAGTTGGAGTGCGGCAACTCCAACTCTAGGTTTAGCTTCGGTTGCTGTAGAAAGCGCGGGAGGTTCAGAATCAAGTGAAATTTCGCAGTCACAGAACTCCAGTAGTTTAGGTTCACCATCCTCCTCAGATGATTTTCCAGTTGAACAGCGGATTTTTGCCGATGCGGGAGTGGATAGGAGTGTGATAGTTGGAGCTGATAGCTTATTTGAAGGTAAGTCTCTAGGACTTCAAAAAAAAACACTTGAGGGCGCCCGATACATATGGAATTTTGGAAATGGAGAGACTAAACAAGGTCAAAATGTACTCTACTATTATCAATATCCCGGTGAGTATGTAGTAATGTTAAATGTTTCATCAGGTCAATATTCCGCGTCAGATAGGATTATCGTAAATTCCTATCCCGCGGAACTCGTTATTTCAAAAGTAGATACGGAGTTTGTTGAGATACATAATAAATCAACTCGCGAACTTAATCTTTCGTGGTGGCAACTTGAGGCAGAGGGGAAAAGATTTATAATCCCAAAAGATACGATTATTTTATCTGGTAAAAAATTAATATTTTCTTTTGATGTAACGGGACTTGATACATCTGTTAAGGAAAATATGTCCATACTTTATCCAAATGGAGTTACGGCTGTAACATTTGCGCAAATAAAAATTCCGCAAAAAGTTGTAGAGATAATAACAAAACCACCCGTGCCAATTGCACAAGTGACACAACCAACGAAAGAAACACCAATCAAAGAAAAAAACAATTCGTTAGATGGCGGAGAAGAAATCTTACAAGACATGTCACAAACAGCATCTGTTATATCAAATCTCGGCGAACATGGAAAAAGCAGTGGAATATACAAATGGCTACTGGCAATCTTTGTGGTAATAGTGATTTCAGCAGGGATAATAATATTTGCCTCTAGCAAAAGAGAGTTGGGAGATGATATAGAAATAATTGAATAAACTCGTTACTCGCCTAAGACTAATGATGGGTTTAGCTAGCTATTTTGTTGACAATTCACCCTGATTTGGTAATATGCTAATAAGTCTGTTTTGGGCTTATTAGCAATGTAGAGTGAGCAAAATGAAAAAGTGCACTTAATTGCACTTTTTCATTTATGAGCCGAAAAGTTAATATCAGGTTTAATATTTGTTATTAATTTGTAAAGTAGTAAAAGAATGGCAAAAACATCAACAATAGCAAGGTCACGAAAAACACCGAAATTTAAGTCGCGCGTTGTTAGACGTTGCTTTAAATGTGGCAGAGCTCGCGGCTATATGAGGGACTTTGACCTTTGCCGTATTTGCTTTAGAGAGCTTGCAAATGAGGGAATGATCCCGGGAATAAAAAAATCATCATGGTAAGCGATCAAATAGGAGATTTTATAATACAACTTAAAAATGCCGGAAATGTCGGTCTTGAGTCTGTTTCTGTGCCGTATTCAGAATTTAAATTTCAAATTGCAGAAAAACTAAAACAAAAAAATTTTGTGAAATCAGTTTCAAAAAAGGGAAAGAAAGTCAAAAAGTTTATTGAAATAGAACTTCAGTATATTGATGACAAAAAAAGAAAACCAAAAATACATGATGTCGCGCGAGTTTCAAAACCAAGCAGAAGGATATACAAAAAAACTGAAGAAATCTTTCCAGTAAAATACGGAAAGGGCGCGCTTATTCTATCAACTCCAAAGGGTATTCTTACAGGAGAAGAAGCGCGTAAGCAAAAATTAGGAGGTGAAGCATTATTTAAAATTTGGTAAATATTATGTCACGAATCGGAAAACAACAAATAAATATTCCAGACAAAACAGAAGTCAGACTAACTGACGGCGTTTTTGTTGCTAAAGGCCCTTTAGGTGAGCTTAGCCGAGAGTTTAAGCCGGATATTGCTATAAAAATTGAAGATAAACAAATCACACTTAAGCCAGTGAAAGTTACAAACGCTAACAATATGCTTTGGGGAACATACGCATCTCATATTTCAAATATGATAAAAGGGGTAAACAAAGCATTTGTTAAAAAGCTTATAGTAGAAGGTATTGGATATAAAGTAGACAAGCAAGGTAATGATGTAGTGCTTAATGTTGGATTTTCACACTCTGTTAAAATTGCAATTCCAGAGGGAGTTGTCGTTGTACTTGAGAAAAATGTTATTACTATCTCAAGTACTGACAAAGAGAAAGTAGGGCAGTTCGCGGCAAAAATCCGCGCAATTAAGAAGCCAGAACCATATAAAGGTAAGGGTATTAAATATGACGACGAAGTTGTACGAAGAAAACAAGGTAAAAGGGCAGTTACATAAAATAATATGAGCAAACTAAACGAAAAAACAAGAAATAGATTAAAACGTCACAAGAAAATCAGGACGCGTGTTTTTGGCACAAAAGACATTCCAAGACTTTCTATATACAAATCAAACAAGCGTATTTATGCGCAGGTTATTGATGACGAAAGTGGTGTTACTATTGTTAGCGCTTTGACTGACGCAAAAAAAAGTAAAACAATGGTTGAAAAAGCAAAAATTGCTGGAGCTGAAATTGCAAAGAAAGCTATTGAGAAAAAAATTAAGAAAGTGGTGTTTGATAGAGGCGGATTTCTTTATACTGGCAAAATAAAAGCTTTTGCGGACAGCGCGCGTGAAGTTGGACTTAAGTTCTAGCTTATTAGAAAAAAAATGGAAACAACAGAAATAAAAAAAGAAGAAAATAAAACAACATCTGCTCAACCTATTGGCGTAGGAGTGCCAAAAACTGGCGCTCCTAAATCTAGCGGATTTGGTAAAAGAGGATTTACCAAAAACACACGACCAAAAAACAAACGTTCATCAAAGCGTAAAGATATGCCACGTTCAGAATACGACCAGAAAATCATAAGTATTAGAAGAGTGACTCGTGTCGTTGCCGGAGGACGAAGGTTTAGCTTCTCTGTTGCTTTGATATCAGGAAATCGCAAAGGTACAGTAGGTGTTGGTATTGGTAAAGCGTCTGACACATCTCTTGCTATTGAGAAAGCCACAAGAAGCGCAAAAAAAGCAATGATAAAAGTAAAGCTTGATAAAAACATGAGAATTGCTCACGATGTATCTGCCAAATACAATGCATCAGTTGTAGTAATAAGACCATCTCATGAGAAAGGTATGGTTGCTGGGTCATCTCTGCGAAATGTACTAGAACTTGCTGGCGTGAAAGATGTTTCAGCAAAAGTAATGTCACGAAGTAAAAACAAATTAAACAACGCGCGGGCAACTATAAAAGCTCTTGAGCAATTAAATTAATATTATGCAACTGCACGAACTAAAAAGAAAAACTAAAGCAAAAACAAAAAAGCGTGTTGGACGCGGAGGTATTCGAGGTAAAACATCAGGTCGTGGAAACAAAGGTCAGAGCGCGCGAGCAGGACACAGAATACGTCCAGAGATTCGCGATATGATAAAGAGACTTCCTAAATTGCGCGGACATGGTATAAACAGAGCGCGAACAGTAAATAGCTCTATTGTAAAACCAACTCCTATCAATCTTGCAGTGCTTGAAAAGAATTTCTCAAATGGTGACAAAGTCAATCCAAGGATACTTGTATCAGCTGGTTTTGTAGATAAGAAAAAAGGAAGAATACCAGAAGTTAAAATTCTTGGAATAGGCACACTTTCAAAGAAGTTGGAAGTTTCAAACTGTACAATTTCAAAAAGCGCGAAAGCGCAAGTGGAAAAAGCAGGAGGCAAGGTTGTTCCTCGACGAAGAAGTTTTGAGATTCCTTCTTCGCAGGCGCGACCTTAATAAACATTATGAGTAATTTTTTCATTAAATTAGGATTAGTGTTCAAAGACGCAACACTTAGAAAAAGGATACTTTTCGTATTTGCGGCTCTTGCGGTTTTTAGACTGCTTGCGGTTATTCCTATTCCTGGCGTTGATGTGTTTCAATTGGATCAGTTTTTCTCAAACAATCAATTTCTAGGACTTCTTAATATTTTTTCTGGAGGCGGGCTTTCAAATCTCTCAATCGTGATGCTTGGTGTCGCTCCATACATTACTTCATCAATTATTATGCAACTTTTGACGATTATGTCGCCAAGACTAAAAGCAATTTATCAGGAGGAGGGTGAAGCAGGAAGAAAGAAATTCAGTCAATACTCACGACTCATAACAATACCGCTTGCATTTATGCAGGGTTTTGCGTTTTTGACATTACTTTCAAAGCAAGGAATAGTTCCCAATCTTACTACATTCAGTCTTTTAACAAATGTGCTTGTCATAGCGGCTGGTTCGATACTTTTGATGTGGATAGGTGAGCTTATTACAGAGTTTGGTATCGGCAACGGCGTATCACTCATCATCTTTGCCGGTATCGTCGCAGGGCTTCCAGCTACGATAAACCAACTTATCTTTACATTTGATGTATCACAAATTCCACTTTACGCGGGATTTATAATAGCGGGACTTTTGATTACAGCCGGCGTCGTGGTGGTTACAGAAGCTGAACGCCCAATACCGATAACTTATGCGAAGCGTGTCAGGGGAATGAAGGTGTATGGCGGTATTTCCACATATTTACCACTTCGTGTGAACCAAGCTGGGGTTATCCCTATTATTTTTGCGCTATCAATACTTCTTTTTCCGCAAATGATTTTGAATTTTGTCGCAAATGTAGATAGTCAAATTATCGCGTCCGTATCTAGTTTCATATTGAGGATTTTGGAAAATGGATGGATTTATGGCGCGCTCTATTTCATCCTTGTATTTTTGTTTACATATTTTTATACAGCCGTTACTTTTGACCCGGATTCAATCGCTACGAACTTGCAAAAAAGTGGCGCATTCGTGCCAGGTGTACGCCCGGGACGAACTACATCAGAATACATTGGGAAGATTTTGACACGCATCACATTAGTTGGAGCTATCTTCCTCGGACTTATAGCTATTATTCCACTCGGAATGCAGGCTATCACAGGGGTTACAGCGCTTGCCATCGGCGGCACAGCGCTTTTGATTGCCGTTTCTGTAGTAATAGACTTAATTAGAAAGATAGAAGCGCAAATCTCAATGCGTGAATATTAGAGTCAAAAGTTGAAAGTCTATAAAGTTGAAAGTACAAACTAACTGCCGAGTAAAACTCGGCAGTTAGTTACGAAAATAACAAAATTGTTCTAAACCGAGTTTAGAACATTTGGATATTAGAGATATGACATTGTTAATTTTTTTGTGTCTCAAATTGTTTCGATTAATCGAAACAATTTGAACAACCATTTAAGGACGGTCTTTGGATAAATGGAAAAGACATTTTATCACGATTGTGTTTTATAATTAATAATCCTATACTTAATTATATGCCACTAAAAACATATATAATTATAGGCCGTTCTGGCTCAGGAAAGGGCACACAGGCGGATTTATTACAGAAATATATAAAGAGACAATCGCCTGAGGCGGACATACTTTATGTTGAATCAGGAGACGAATTCCGTGAATTTTTGAAGAGGGATACTTATGCAAGCAGACTCGCAAAAGAAGTCAATACAAAAGGCAAACTTCAGCCAGCATTCCTTGCTATTTGGGTGTGGGCTAATTATTTTATTAAAAATCTAAATGATAAAAAACATTTAATACTTGATGGTACTCCTAGAAAACTCAATGAAGCGCATGTACTTGATGAAGCTTTCAGTTTTTACAGACGTGAAAATATCAATGTGATATTTGTAAATGTATCAGAAGCTTGGGCGACAGATAGGTTGAAAGGTCGTGGGCGACAAGATGATACAGACGGTGGTATAAAAAAACGCCTCGACTGGTTTGACACCGACACAATGCCTGCAATTGATTTTTATAAAAACAATTCACAGCACAATTTTTTTGAAATAAATGGTGAGCAAAGCATTGAAGAGGTGCATAATGAGATAATACAAAATTTAGAGAGAAAAAATGATTAAAACAAAAAAAGAAATAGAAATAATGCGAGAAGGCGGAAAACGACTTGCAGAGATTTTAAAAAAAGTATCCGATGAAGTGAAGCCTGGGATTAATGTTTCTGTATTAAACGACCTTGCAGAAAAGCTTATCAGAGAAGACGGAGACGAGCCGTCATTTTTAGGCTATACACCAGAAGGCGCAAGTAGACCATACCCCGCAACTCTTTGTGTATCTATAAATGAAGAAATAGTTCATGGTATTCCAAATGAAAAAGAGAAGGTTTTAAAAGAGGGCGATATAGTCGGGCTTGACCTGGGGCTAAAACACAAGGGTTTATTCTTAGACACTGCGGTCACTGTAGGGGTAGGCAAGATAAGTAAAGAAGACCAAAAGCTTATAAACATTACAAAAGAAGCTCTTAATGTAGGTATCAATGCCACGCGCGCTGGCAACACTGTGGGTGATATTGGCTATGCTATAAAGCGGTTTGTATATACTTACGGATATGGAATACCCTATGAGCTCGGCGGGCATGGCATAGGACACGAGGTACAACAGATGCCACATATTCCAAATTATGGCAACAAAGGAAAAGGAGAAAAGCTCAAAGCAGGAATGGTGTTAGCTCTTGAGCCAATGCTAAACATTGGTAGCGCTAAAATAAAACTTGACAAAGACGGTTACACTTACAAAACCGCCGACGGCAAAAACAGCGCCCATTTTGAGCATACGATTTTGATTACGGACGACGAGGCGGAAGTGCTGACTAAGATATGATTTTTTAAGAAACAAATTCCAAAACCGCTTCGTCTATTTTATTTAAGGTCTCTTTTTCAAATTGTTTCAACTTTTTTTCTGTTTTTTTAAAATCTTCGGACGCTTTGTCAACTTCTTTACTTAGATTTTCGGCAAACTTAAACGCTTTAAGCATACCTTTATTTGTTTGTCTGACTTCTTCAAATAGTTTGTCCGCCTGCGTCATTATATTATTTTCATCCATTTGCGTTGTATTGTTTTGTTCCATATTTATATTATTAATTATTAAGCGGTTCTTCCTTTAGCTCTTCTTTTAAATAATTTTTCATTATTTCTCATTTTTATAAGAGCGTTATTCAAATCACTTTTTGTCATCTTGGGAAAACCACGCTGAACATTATATTGTATAATGGCTTGCTCAATTCTTTTTAATGTCAGTTCCTCCAGTTTTTTTATTTGCAGTATTTCGTACAACTCTTTTTCATTTATACGAAGTTTGCTTACAAAAAATTTATTCCATATTTCAATATATTCGTTTGGTTTAATTTCTCGCATACCTAAGTCCTCAATATCAGAGTCAGCAGATTCTTGAGATTTAGACGCTCCTTTGACACCATCAATATTATTATCTTTAACTTTCATATTATTAACTCGTTCATGCTCTTTCGGTTTTTTACTTACTTTTTCGTAAAGATCATTCCAGTAATCAATTCTAACGCTAAAACCGTCTATTTTAGCGCCTATTTTCTTTAATCCTTTTTGTTTAGATGAGATTTCTCTATCATTTTTCTTTAATTCGTCTCTAATTTCTTTAATTTTTCCGTTAAAGGCGATTTTTTCTGATTTAAATTTTGTATCTTCTGATATTTCCGCCAATCTATCAAGTTTATTTTGCAACCCATCTTTTTCTTTTTCAAGTTTATAAACTTTAGTATTAAGTTCATTCTCTTGTTCATTAAGAATGTCTCTCTTCTCCTGATGAGGTCTTATTTTTTCGTTTACAACTATCTTAATATCGTCAATTATTCTCTCTCTTGTTTTTTCATATTTCTCTTTTTTTACTGTATACAGAGCTTTCTTTGCGTCAAGTATCTTTTTCTCATTCTCCGCTTTTGCGAGACTGTTGTCCAGTTTTCTTTTTTCTTTATCAGCTTCTTTTTTTACATTTGGGTCAAGCGGTCCAAATTCATTCTTTAAGGCCTCCATTCGTTTAGCGTGGTCTTTTATTTTAGCGTTTAGATTCTCAATTTCCCTGTTTTTATAATCAATGTCAACTGATATTATATGTATATTTTCCCGCTGGATACTCTCAAGTCTTCTGTTGTACATTATTCCAGATCTGTCAACAAGCTTCATTTCTATAGTAGCATAAATCCAGCTGATTTCTTCTTTAACTTTATCATTCAATAATTTGAAAAGTTTTTCGTTTTCTTTGTTTCCAAAATTAATTTCATAAGAAGGTTCCTTCTTAGATTTGCCTTCAGTAAATTCTAAATTTTTTCTTTCTCTATTTTCCTTATTATGTTCATCAATCGCTTCTTCGCTTAATCTTTTCATCTCCATCAGTACTTCTGGGGACAGTTTAGGCAACTCACGCTCTTTTTCAGCATTATTTCCTATATCATAAGCAAAATGATGGTCTTTTAATGTCTTATCTATACCTTTTCTCAATTGGTCATTATTTGATTCTGGATTTTGTTCTATGCTCATATATTGTATAGTATAGTATATAAACTATGAATTACAAAGCACAAAAATTTAGGTCCTCGGGTCGCAAAATCTCTTTGTTTTTAAAATGTTTTTGCTCAACCAGACCATAAATTTTTGTGTTTCGTAATTCAAGAATATAAAGTATAATATTTTTTGTCAAAATATGAAATCAGCAAAATTTATCACAATAAAAGTATTAAGGTATAATATAAACAATGGAAAATCAGACGTTTTCAGCAGAAGGAAAGAAGTTTAGCACTCCGCAGGAGGAGCTTGAGTTTTTGCGCGGGGAAGTCGCAAAGCATGAGCTTGGAGTCGGGCAAGATATTGAAGGGGTGGATAGGCGCGCGCTTGAGCGCGCGCCGAGTGAGGAAGCGATAAGTCAGCAAATAAACAAATACAAAAAAGAAAAGCCCGAAGCTATTTTGAATGAGAATTATAGATTGCCTGAAAAGCAAGAGAATGAAATTGTCTTGAAACTCTCGCCCGAAGAACATGATGATAAGATGTCGGAACTTCTTGGAATCTTGCAGGAAAAGGGAATTAAAAACGCTCTTTCTGTTGTCGCGAAAATGGGCGACGCGCATATTGAAGATGACTTTCACAGATTCCTTGTTGAATATATAAAAGAAGGGTTTGATGTGTCAGATGTGAAAGAAAAAAGTCCTTTATGGAAACAGCTTCATATGACGCTTTTTGAAATTGCGCTTCCTTATGAAAGTGCTGACAATGACGCGGGGAAAAAACCACTTAAAGAGCTAGTGTCGTCAATGGAACAGTTGTACGCAGGAATGCTTTCTGTTTCTGGAGAAAAGAAGAACGACAAAAATCATATTACATTTGAAATAGCTGTCTCAGAAAAGAGCGAAGAAGCTGTATTTTATGTTGCAGTACCAGATGAAAAAGCAGAGCTTTTTGAAAAGCAAGTACTTTCAATCTTCCCGCAAGCGAAAGTAGTTGAAAAAAAAGACGACTACAATATTTTTAATAAAGAAGGCGTGTCTGTGGGCGCGTATGGAAAAGCAAAGCGTAACAAAATCTTCCCATTTAAAACATATGATGTTTTTGACTATGACCCGCTCAATATCATCCTCTCTGCATTTTCAAAACTTCAGAAAAGTGGGGAGGGTGCCGCTGTACAGCTTGTTTTCAGCCCAGCTGGGGATTCTTACTATAAAAAATATAAATACGCGCTTGATAGAATTCAGAAAGGGACTTCTGTTGGCAAGGCTATCAATATGCCGGAGAGTATTGCGGGAAGCGTATTTAAAGAAGTTAAAGAAGTGTTTAGTGGCGGTTCTTCAAAGAAAAAAGATTATAATATCACACCGATAATTGACCAAATAGCCGTTGACCAAATCACAAACAAAATCTCAAGCCCTATAGTAGAGGTAAATATTCGTGTTGTCGCATCGGCTGAAACTCAAGCTCGCGCGAAAAACATTCTCGCTGATATTGAAGCGGTGTTTAATCAGTTTGAAGAAGTTCAAGGCAATGGGATTTTATTTAAACATCCGAAACGTGGTTCGCTTAAAGTTCTCCTTCGCGATTTTACATATAGAAGATTTATATATGATCAGACAATACCCCTAAACTTAAAAGAAATCACGACTTTATATCACTTTCCGTCATCTGGTATAAGTTCATCAAGAGAGCTTAAGCAGTCAAAAGCAGGGACAGCGTCAGCGCCTCTTGATATGCCAACTGATGGAGTATTGCTTGGAATAAATAAATACAGAAATTCTGAAACAAAAGTTCATATTACTCGCGAAGACCGTTTGCGACATTTTTACACAATAGGTCAGACAGGAACTGGTAAATCAACATTGCTTAAAAATATGGCCGTGCAGGACATTGCAAACGGCGACGGCGTGTGCGTAATTGACCCGCACGGTGTTGACATCAATGACATACTTGGAGCAATACCTGAACACAGAATGAAAGATGTAATTTACTTTGACCCAGGATACACGCAGAGACCGATGGCTCTTAATATGCTTGAATACGACGAGAGGTTTCCAGAACAAAAAACATTTGTCGTAAATGAGATGTTTAGCATATTCCAAAAACTCTACGGCAATGTGCCAGAGTCAATGGGGCCTATGTTTGAGCAGTATTTTAGAAATGCTACATTGCTTGTAATAGAAGATCCAGCAAGCGGCAACACTCTTCTTGATGTGTCGCGCGTGCTTGCCGATGAAAGTTTCAGAAAAATAAAACTCTCAAAAAGCAAAAATCCAATCATCATTCAGTTCTGGAAAGATGTTGCCGAAAAAGCCGGTGGCGAGTCAGCACTTGCAAACATAGTGCCGTACATTACAAGCAAATTTGATGTGTTCTTGGCAAACGATATAATGCGTCCTATTATCGCGCAGAGCAAGTCATCTTTTAATTTCAGGCAAATAATGGATGAAAAGAAAATCCTGCTTGTAAACTTGGCAAAAGGGCGTCTCGGAGATATCAACGCGCATCTCATCGGACTCATACTTGTCGGCAAAATCCTGATGGCAGCTCTTTCAAGAGTTGATGAGATACAATCGTCAGGACAAAACAGTGTTCCAGATTTCTATTTGCATTTAGATGAGTTTCAAAATATTACAACAGATTCAATCTCCACAATTTTATCAGAAGCGAGAAAATACAAACTCGGTCTCTCAATTGCTCATCAATTCATAGCTCAACTTGATGACAAAATAAAAGACGCGGTATTTGGCAATGTCGGCTCAATCTGCGCTTTTAGAGTTGGAGCGGACGATGCGGAATACCTAAAGAATCAGTTTGAGCCGGTATTTACGGCAAATGACCTTATGAACATAGACAACAGAAATGCGTACTTGAAGCTACTTGTAGACGGCAGGCCCGTAAAACCATTTAGTATAGAAACTCTTCCACCAACGCAAGGCAACGCAGAAACAGCCAAAAATCTTAAACAGCTTTCGCACCTTACCTACGGCAGAGACCACGACGAGGTGGAGGAGGAGATACGGGGTAGGTATAACAAAAGTTAGGCCTTTGTGAAAATAGACAAATATATTCGCTTTGATACAATATAATATATGAGTAATGAAATAAATAAAAAAATAGATAAATTGTCAGGGATAATGCAGAAAGGCTTTGAAGAGTCGGACGTTAGAATGAACAATATTACTAGTACTATGCAGAAAGGCTTTGAAGAGTCGGACGTTAGAATGAACAATATTACTAGTACTA
>JBBTTR010000003.1:24195-31978 GCA_038064155.1 Patescibacteria group bacterium
TGCAGAAAGGCTTTGAAGAGTCGAGGGTTATAACAGACAGTCAGATTGAAAGTTTGGCAAGAATGGTAAAAGAGGGTTTTGACAAGGTTGATAAAAAATTTGTAAAAGTTGATGGAAGATTTAATAAAGTTGACGAAAACTTCAAAGAAGTAAATATGAAATTACACGACATTGGTGAATCTGTAAGTCAGCATACAACACGCATTGAGCGATTAGAAGAAAATGCAGGTATTTTGCAATAAAAAGTGCCGAAACCGAGTTTCGGCGAAATACTCTATTTAGGTCAAACCTAAATAAGAACACAAAACGGCTCAGCTTAAGTTGAGCCGTTTGCGTGGCGGGTTTTGTTTGTAAAATGAGGCTTTGTCTGGTATTATATAAGAATTATGAACAAAAAGTTTACAGCTGTATATAAAAAAAGCGGGAAATGGTACCTTGGGTGGGTGGAAGAAGTTCCAGGTGTTAATACGCAGGGAAAAACTCTTTCGGAGACGCGCGCAAATCTTTCAGAAGCGCTATCTTTGGTGCTTGAGACTAACCAACTCCTTACTCGGAAAAATATGCCTCGAGGAAGAGCAATCCGAGAATCTATCTCTATTGCTTAAATGAAACGAATCAATCTTATTCGTCATATCAAGCGATATGGATGCGTCTTTGTTCGGGAAGGTGGCAATCACAGCGTGTTTTTCAATCCGATAACAAACCGCATTTCTACTATCCCGCGCCATACCGAAATTTCCTTTCCGCTCGGCAGAAAAATCTGCAAAGATTTAGGAATTCAAATTCCAAAATCAAAACAGTAGAACTCTGCCGAAACCGAGTTTCAGCGAATTCTCTCCACACCTCACATACGGCAGAGATAGAGATGAGGTTGAAGAGGAGATACGGGTGAGGTATAATAAATAAGTATTAATAATAAAGTTAAAAGTAAATATTATTGAAAATTTTGAAGGACCAAAAAATTCGTTAGAGAATAATAAAAAGATTTCATCAGGTTTAGAATCTACAGAAGATAAATCTTATGAAGATATAGCCAACCATGCTTTAGAAGAAGTTCTAGATAATTTAGATGAAGATGCAAGAAAATATTATGAAAAAAATAGGGAACAGATTAGTAAAAGTCATGAAAAAATGAAAAAATTCTTATAGAGTCATTAATAAAATCTAAAAATGCATCGTCAAAAATCTTAGAAAAAAATCTCGGTGCAGATTTTTTTATAAAACAACATGTAGATGTATTTAAGACAGGAATGGAAAATACAATAATCAAAGGTTACGAATTTGTTAAAAAACATAACTAAAATAGGTTTTATATAACAAAGGTTAGACTTTTGTATTATGTATTAACAATGTCACCCATTTGCAATACAATAGATATATTATGAAAACAGTTGGAAAAACACAAATACAGGTACGTATTGATGTTGATACAAAAAATAAAGCCAAGAAAATTCTTGAGAATATTGGTATGGATGCAAGTACGGCTGTAAATATTTTATTTAAGCAAATTGTTCGCTCAGGAACGCTTCCTATTGATATACGTGACGTGAATGGATTTACTCTACAAAAAGCCAAAGAACTAAGAGAATCAATTAAAGATGCAGAACAAAACAGAAAGTCATTCAAGAGTACAAAGGCGCTTATGAGTGATCTGTTAGCTTAAGGATGAACAAACCGCTAGGTCAAACCTAGCGGTTTTATATTTTTTTGACTAAAGTTTAATAATGCGTTATTATTCAAGCTTAATTTAGCTAATAAATTTTAACCATGGCAGACAAACATCACAAAGAAGAAAGGACTTTTGTAATAATAAAGCCCGACGGCGTGCAGAGGTCTTTGGTTGGAGAAATAATAAAGCGGTATGAAAAGATAGGGCTTAAACTTGTTGGTCTCAAAATAGCCATTCCTATAGCAGATATGATAGAAAAACATTATACGATAGATCCAGAATGGAGAAGAAAAACAGGAGAAAAGACAATCGCAAACTACAAGAAAAAAGGAATGAACCCACCATCGGAGGACCCATTTGAGATAACAAGAGTGGTTTTAGATAATCTAAAAAGATATATGACAAGTGGACCTGTTATTATGATGGTGTGGCAAGGCGCGCATGCTGTTGGTATCGTGCGTAAAATTACTGGAGCAACAGAACCTCTAACTTCTGATGTTGGCACAATTCGCGGGGATTTTGTTTTGGACTCATATGAAATGTCCGACACAGATGGAAGAGCTGTAAGAAATATTTTACATGCTTCTGGCACCGTGGAAGAAGCAGAGGCGGAAATTAAACTTTGGTTTAAAAAAGATGAGCTTGTGAGCTACCGACTTATACAAGAAGCCATACTTTACGATGTTGATTTGGATGGAATTCTTGAATAAACTCCACTTCGCAAGTTTCTTTTAAGAGACACGCGTCGCGCTCTCCGCAAGAGAGCGCTTTCAGTCTTGGTTTCGTCCCGCTCTTTCATTTTCGTGAAAATGAAAACTATGCCCATTCAACTTGCGAAGCCATCCGAGAAGAACCCGTTTTGTTCCGACGAAAAACTATTGCAAAACTGTTTTTTGAGGAATATACTATAAGTAGGGTTATTTAACATGTTGTCTAGATTACTTTTTGTTAAGGGAGTTTGAAGGTTTATACCCCAATGAGAATCCGCTTGCGGAATTTCAGATAGGATATAACGTAAAACACCCACATGGCGTAAGCTGTGGTCAACATGATAGATAGCCCTACTAAAAAACCCGCAACTTTTGGTTGCGGGTTTTTTAGTTGAATAGTATAATACGCTGTATCCGCTTTTGATACCCAAAAGAATGAATCAAATAAATCATTCAAAGCTAAAGCAACTACATTTCCAGAGACAAGCCAATGCTCTGTATTTCGAAAACAGACTAAAAATTTATCAAACAAAGATGTCATCTCAAGGTTTATACAAAAAGCAAATGAAGTTGCGACCGCGGCCGTATTGATGTGGGTCGGCAATAGGTAGATTTTTTGGTATAATTGGGAAATGTTAAAACAAAAGCTTTTTGTAGAACAATTTATACTATTAGCGGTTGTTGCGCTTTTAGATTTTATTGCGTTGAAGTTTTATCTATACTGGATATTTTGGTGGTTTGATATACCCGTACATTTTTTAGGTGGTCTTTGGGTCGGGCTTATTGTAATGTGGTTTTTCTTTTTTTCCGGATTCATATATAAAGATGTGAATTTAATGAAAAAGACCAAAATTTTTTTTATAATTATATTATCTGTTATTATTATCGGAGTATTATGGGAAGTATTTGAAGTTGGTGCAGGGCTTATATCTACAGATGAATATGGGTATTTTCTCGATACGCCATTGGATATAATTATGGATATATTTGGCGGTATCGTAGCGTTCATTTATGCAAAAAAATATTTTAGACATAAACAATAAATTAAAATTGACATTTTACGGCGGTACAGGAGGTGTTACCGGCGCCAACTTTTTACTTGTTGGGGAAGATAAGAATATTCTTGTAGACTGCGGACTCTTTCAGGGAGGCGATTTTGCAGAAGACAAAAATAAAGAACCATTTCCATATGACCCGGCAAGTATTGATATTTTATTTGTAACGCATGCGCATCTTGACCATATAGGAAGAATACCCAAACTCGTTAGAGAAGGATTTAATGGAATTATATATTCAACTCCGGCAACTATGGAGATTACAGAAATTTCACTTATGGACAGTATGGGGGTGCTTTCAAAAGAAGCGCGGAAAAAGGGAATAGAACCACTTTATAATAAACAAGATGTGGAAAAGACTATGTCACTTTGGAAAAAGGTCTCGTATAAAAAATCAATTGAGATAAGTAGTAATTTAAAAGCAGTTTTTAAAGATGCAGGGCATATACTCGGGTCCACGATGATTGAATTTGAGCATGCTGGTAGAAAGATTGTATTTACTGGAGACTTGGGCAACTCCCCAGCGCCACTTTTGAGAGATACGGAGGAAATAAAAGACGCTGACTATATGATTATAGAGAGCGTATACGGAGATCGTAATCACGAATCAGTGGAAGAAAGAACTGATAAACTTAGAGATATAATTAAAAGCACTATAAACAAAGGTGGTGCGCTTCTTATCCCCGCATTTTCTATAGAACGCACGCAGACGCTTTTGTATGAAATAAATAATTTAGTTGAAGATGGTAAAATACCAAAAGTACCTGTATTTTTAGATTCGCCGTTGGCTATAAAAGTAACAAGTGTGTATAAAAACAGAATTCAAAATTTTAACAAAGGTGTGCAGGAAGAGATTAAGGCAGGCGACGACATATTTAAATTTCCACTTCTTAAATTCACAGAGCGTCATCAGGATTCTATTGATATAACAAATACACCAAACCCAAAAATCATTATTGCAGGTTCTGGTATGTCAAATGGCGGGCGAATAATTTATCACGAAAAAATACATCTTTCAGACCCGAACAGCACACTTTTAATTGTTGGATATCAAGCTGCTGGAAGTCTTGGTAGACAGCTTTTAGACGGAGTAAAAGAAGTGGAGATTATGGACAAGATGGTGAAAGTTAAAGCGCGAGTAGAAAATCTCACAGGATATTCTGCGCACAGAGATTCGGACGGGTTGCTTGAATTTGTTGACAATTCAGCAGAAACTCTGAAGAAAGTTTTTGTTGTGATGGGGGAGCAAAAATCAGCGCTTTTCTTGGTACAGCGTTTGCGAGACTACATTGGAGTAAATGCTACCGCTCCAAAATTTGGGGAAAGTTTTGAGATATAATTTTAATTTATGGTACAATAAATATATGAGTAAAGATGAAAAACCAAAAAAATCAAATTATAAATTAAAATTATGTGTATCGGGCGCGGCCGAGACGGGGCACTGTGGTCTTGATGCATTTGAAAAAGGAAAGGAGTTAGGTAGAGAAATCGCTCGACATGGTTGTATTCTAACTACAGGCGCAACAACTGGTTTCCCATTTTGGTCTGCAACAGGCGCTAAAGAGGAGGGTGGTATATCAATAGGATTCTCTCCAGCATCAACCGAGGAAGAGCATTTGCAGTTTTATAAACTCCCGATTGATTATATGGATGTTATGGTGTACACAGGTTTTGGATATTCAGGCAGGAATCTTATTCTTACACGTTCTGCAGATGCGGTTTTAATAGGATGCGGAAGGATTGGCACTATCAATGAGTTTACTGTAGCGTACGAAGATGATAAACCAATAGGGGTCTTAGAGGGAAACTGGGAGACAGACGAGGTTCTTAAATATATAATAAAAGCAAGTAATAGAACAAACGACAAAGTTGTATTTGATTCTGACCCAAAGAGGCTCGTAGAAAAAGTAATAGAAAAAGTTCTATTAGACAAAGCAAGTCATGGAAGAGTTTATAAAAATGGAAATTGAGTAGGTAATCCAAATTTAGAGAATTTGATTAAATAAAAAATCCCCCGCAGAAGGCGGGGGATTTTTTATTTATCTTACTTTTTCCAAAACTCTCTCAAATGATTCCGGCAAGTTTTCTGCAAGGTCCGCTAGGATTTTCCTGTCTAGTTTTATATTTTTTTTCTTCAAGCTATCAATAAACTTACTATATGAAATAGGACTCTCACTAGCGCGTGTAGCCGCGTTTATTTTGACAGTCCACAATCTTCTGAAATCGTTCTTTTTGTCTCGTCTATGCGCAAACGCATGTGTACCAGCATGCGCTATAGCAACTTTAGCTAGTCGCTCTTTTGTTGACCGTCCAAAACGGTATCCCTTAACTTTACTAAGGACATTTCTCCTTCTTTTATTTGCCGTTGTTCCTCTTTTTACTCGTGACATATTATATAAATATTATTAAATCCCAATTTCTTTATGTAAAGCTCTTTTTGATATAGTGAGTCCCGCAGTTCTCTTTCGAGCCATTCTACCTGAACTTGATTCTTTAGCATTAAAATGGTTCTGACCAGGAACACGCACGGTTATTTTACCATTCTTACTTACCTTCATTCTTTTTGAGAATATTTTTTTAGTTTTCATTTTGTTGTTTTGCTTTTCCTCGTTCTATTGTTGTACTTAAACCTTTTGGACTTTTCTTAATAGGATTTGCTACTCTATACTCTTCTGTAATAAGTGCTAGAAATTTCTCTAGACGCTCTTTAAGGAAATTAAATTCCATATACTTATACCTTCCAAATAAGAACAGATCTGCTTTTACTCTATGTCCTTCTTTAAGCCATCCAGACACTCTTTTTGCTTTAAGGTTAAGGTCACCCTCTCCAGTGCCTATTTTTATTTGGACAACCTTGGTCTCTGTGACCTTAGATTTAGCTTTTACCTCTTTATCTCTTTTCTTTTGCTCGTATTGAAATTTACCATAATCAGCTATTTTTGCAACAGGCGGTTTTGCATTTGGTGAAATTTCTATAAGGTCTAGTCCTGCTGTTTTGGCATGTTCTAAAGCCTCAAAGAGCGAAATAACACCCAAATTAGTGCCATCGGCGCCCATAACTCGCAATTCCTTTGCTCGTATATTATTGTTAATTCTTACTTTTTCTATCAATTGATTATGTCTTTAAAGACTTAATTAAGCTACTAGATTGTAGCATATTATTGTACATGAGGCAATAAAATTGTCTCTAACGCATTCTGTGCTGCGGCTTGCTCTGCTTCTTGTTTTGATTTTCCTTCACCTTGAGCTATTTTCTTTTATTGTGGAGATGGTGGAAATTGAATCCACGTCCAAAAGAAGAATTTATGTGATTCTACAAAACATAGTTTATTTTTTCCACTTGCGTGGATTTAAATATGTAAACTTGAAATAAACAAAATATTTACACATCTGGTCTCTTTGTTTTGGAAATACATCAAGACACTTATATTTCCTAGTTTGAAATTATTACACCTGAGTCTGCTTATCAAACATCAGCAGATCAGACGCCGGCTTAGGCTAAAGCGTAAGCTGGAGCAAAAGGTGATAAAATAGCACCTCCTACTTTAGAGATAGCGTTTGCGCTTATCCTTTTTGGACTTTTTAGGAAGATCCCAACTTCCGTTTCGCACATATAAATTTGCATTCCTTCGTCAAAACCTAGCATCCCCCTAAAATACATTTATAAAATATTATCAGTGTTTCGTGAAATATACTTTTAAAAAGTCCTCGGATATTCTTGCTATGCTCGGCCAGACACTTTAAAAAGTATATTTCACTTTACTGGTTAAATATATTTTAGGGGAACTACAATGCAATATTTCTTTTTAATGATCTTCTGATATCTCTTTCGGTGTCTTTTCTTTTTATTGCCTCTCTTTTGTCGTATTTCTTTTTTCCTTTTGCGATACCGATTTCAATCTTTATTTTTGAACCCTTATTATAAACTGAAATAGGCACTATTGTCAACCCTTTTTGTTTTTCAAATCCAGATAAACGAAAAATCTCTTTTTTTGTAAGAAGTAATCTGCGGTTACGGGTTGGTTCATATGTCTCTGGTGTGTTGGCTGGCTGATATGGTGGTATTGTGGCGCCTACTAAAAATGCTTCATTACCTCGTACTATAATATGTGACCCATCAAGCGAGCCTTGCTTTCCACGGAGCGATTTTACTTCCAAACCAAAAAGCTCCATTCCTGCTTCGAATGTTTCTGTAATCTCATAATTGAGTCGAACTTTTTTGTTTTTTATCAAACTCATATCTCTACTTTAGTCCAATTTGCCAAAAACCGCAATATATTATATAATTACTATGAATTATGAATTACGAAACACAAAAATTTAGGTCCTCGGGTCGCAAAATCTCTTTG
>JBBTTR010000004.1:0-4087 GCA_038064155.1 Patescibacteria group bacterium
GGAGTCGGCTATTTTAGTTACTCGTCAGAAATGAATGAGGAGTCGCGTTTTCCGTTTAAACTCGGGCTTGATCTAGCTGGGGGCACACACCTCGTGTATAAAGCTGATATTTCTGAACTGCAAGCCATGGATGTCGCAATCTCAATGGATACGCTTCGTGATATTATAGAACGCCGTACAAACCTCTTCGGTGTTTCAGAGCCGTTGGTGCAGATTGAGAAAAGCTCAATATTTGCAAGTGGCGAAAAAGAACAAAGACTTATCGTTGAGCTACCAGGCATTACAGATATTTCTGAAGCAGTGCGAATAATAGGTGAAACACCGCTTCTTGAATTTAAACTTGTAAATGAAAATGCAGAACCTCTTGCAGATAATGAGAAACTTACACAAGAAAAGTTTGATGAAATGTTTACCCCGACAGAACTTACCGGGCGATATTTAGAGCGTTCAGCGCTTGAGTTTGGCACAGGTGGCACAAGCGGGCACTTACAAAATGAACCTATCGTTCGTTTGGACTTTACAAAAGATGGTGGAGATTTATTTGCAAAAATCACAAGAGAAAACATTGGCCGAACTTTGGCGATCTTTTTAGATGGTGACCTCAAGTCAGCGCCGGTAATAAATGAAGAGATTGAAGGTGGGAGCGCTATAGTCTCTGGCAGATTCACTCCGCAGGAAGCGCGCGACCTTGTCCGTAATCTAAACCTCGGCGCGCTTCCAGTGCCTATAGAGCTCATAAGTACACAAACTATCGGCGCGTTTTTAGGTAAAGACGCGCTAGACAAAGGTGTACAGGCGGGAATTCTCGGTTTTATTGCCGTGGCTATATTTATGCTCGTATGGTACAGACTTCCAGGTTTTGTGGCAATAGTATCGCTCGCTATTTATATAATAATAATGCTTACTTTGTTCAAATTGATTCCTGTTACGCTGACCGCGGCTGGGCTTGCTGGATTTCTTTTGTCTATTGGCATGGCGGTAGACGCGAATGTGCTTATATTTGAGCGAATGCGAGAAGAGTTAAAAGACGGAAGGGATATAGAGCATTCCGCGCGCACAGGCTTTAAACGAGCATGGCTTTCAATACGAGATGGAAATATTTCAAGTATTATCACGGCGGGCATTCTTTTTTGGTTTGGTACATCACTTGTAAAAGGATTTGCGCTTACTTTTGGCATTGGTATCATCATCAGTATGTTTACGGCTATTACTATCTCAAGAATTTTCTTGTATGCATTTAGCAAACCTGAGAGCGGCGGGGTGGTTCGTTTTTTGTTTGGAAGCGGTCTAAAATAAAAATAATTTCTAAATTAAAACTCATATGTTTATAGTCAAATACAGAAAAATATTTTTCATCCTAACGGGAGTAATTATCGCGCTGTCCATTTTTTCAACAATATTCTTCGGACTTAACTTCGGAATAGACTTCACAGGCGGAGCAATCATGGAAATAAGTTATCCATCCACTCCAAGGTTAAACTCAGGAAATTTGGAAGCAGGACTGGTAGATGACACTTTGAATGAGTTTCCTTCAAAAGAGTCATTAGAACAGCGTTTACAAGATATGCCAATTGGCTCTTTCTCGCTTCGTCAAATTGGAGATAATGGTTACATACTCAGAACTCGTGATTTAACCAAAGAAGAACATACCGCTGTATTAAACGCATTATCACTGAATGGAGAAAAAGAAGTCGTGCAAGAGCGATTTAATTCAATAGGTCCAACAATAGGAAAAGAACTTAGAAACAAAGCTTTTGTAGCCATCGGCATTGTAATTATAGCGATTATGTTGTTCGTAGCTTTCGTATTTAGGAAAGTATCAAAACCAGTTTCTTCGTGGAAGTATGGAGTAGCCGCAATCATTGCTCTCATTCATGATATTATAGTGCCAACAGGAGTGTTTGCGTTTCTCGGATATATACTTGGCGTAGAGATAGACATACTTTTTGTAATGGCGCTCCTTGCAATACTCGGATACTCTGTCAATGACACCATTGTTGTATTTGACCGAGTGCGTGAAAATCTCCGCCTCAACCGCGAACACGGAAGCGAAGAAAGTTTTGACCTTACAGTGGGTAAAAGTTTGAATCAAACATACGCGCGGTCTATAAACACATCTCTCACGACTCTTTTTGTAGTTATTGCGCTATTCTTCTTTGGAAGTGAAGCGACGCAAGACTTCGCTCTTGTATTGGCTATCGGCATTATAGCTGGCACATACTCTTCAATTTTTCTCGCGACACCCCTTCTTGTCGCAATAAATAAAAAGTCTTTGGGGTAAAATATATTTTATTGAAATTATGGAAAAATTTAGTGAATTTGATAAAACTAAAAATAGTGAATCTTTAAAAAAAAGAGAAATAGAATCTATACAAACCGAAGAAAAAGACTTTTTTGGAAAAATTAAAGAATCTGCTCTAGATGTTTTCCATTTTGCGTCGAAAGAAAATTTTAAGAAAACTATGCGCGCGTTCGCTTTAGCGACCGCGCTCTTAATTCCCGTTGGAGAGAAAGCGTTTGCTGAAAGAGAAGAAAAACTTGTCGAAGAGCCAACTGTTACGATAGCGCAAATGGACAAAGAAGCAGTAAAAGCTTCTGAAGCGCAAGAATCTGTCGCAGAGCAAAAAGAACTTATAAAAGAAAAATATAATAAAGAAATTATTTTTGGTGGAGATTATTCTATTGAAGAATTGCGAGAGTTAGATGACGCACTAAGGATAGTTCAAAATCTCGCTTCTAAAAAATTTGATGACCTAAAGCTTGGTTTTATTAGGCCAGAGATCAAAGCGTTAAAAAATGCAGCTATGACACTTCCAAATGTTGTTAGTGGATTAGACGAGTTAAACAAGATTATAGACAAATCTGACAACAATTTCGATATCGTAAATAATTTAATTAACTTGTACAAAAAAGATGCAAGTAAAAAATACAATCACGAAATTATTATAACTCCAAATAAGAAAAATCTCGAGGCAGTAATAGCTAATAAACCAGAATTTAATCTATATTTTGCTAGTGTTGCTTACAGTAATAATAAGTCAAATGAGAAAAGCTACAGAGACCTTATAGTTCATGAATTATGTCATTCTGTCGCCATGAATGATGCAGATACCTATAAAGATTTACTAAGTAAATTTGATGAAATTAATAAGAACATAGTTGGGAACAGAACGCTACGTGAAATAAAAGAAGATTTACACAATCCAGAACTTAAAAGACCAAAGGGTTGTGTTAGTTCTTATCTTGTTTCAAGTAGATATATTGGAGAAGGGAAGGTGTTGTCTGAATTTGAAAATAAAGCGAAATATGAAAATGGAGAATGCATTGCCGAGGTTATGACATATATTGCGTTAAATCTTGACTATGCTAATGATGATCCTGTTGTACAAGAAAAAATTAAAATTGTTAAAGATTTCTTGGCAGAATCGAATGATAATGAGAAAAAAGATAACGAAGAAAAAGAAACAAAGATTAAATTGGTAGAGTCAGACGCAGAGAATTTAAAAAACCAAACCAAAAACAAAGCCGAAAAAGTAAAAGAACAAAAATACAAATCTATTGGTTTAGGTTTAGATAAAGACAAAATAGGGGAAGGCTTTCCTTTTCCAGATATATCAGATCTGTTTGATAAAAAGTAAGTTTGAATTATGTAATAGAATAAACATGAAAAACAAAAATTTAAAAAATTTTCTTGACGATATAGAAATTAGCAAACAAGCTAAAGAATTTTGGGCACGCATAGCTTATAAACTTTCCCTAGAAGAACTTGAAGCATTTATTATTCTCAAAAAACAAAATCCGCAAGATTTAGTCAAAGCTATAGATATTTTAATGCGAAAAGAAAAAGCTGTTATTGAAAATAATTCAGAAGAGCTAAGAAATATTTTTGAAGAAGAAAAAGAAATATTTAGAAATTAAAAAATAACAATATTTGGACATGTGACATCCACTGATACTCCGCTTTTGGTAACAATCGGGAAATGTGCATCAAAATAAAAAACAGGGAGCAGATAAATCTACTCTCCTTATATATGCGCCAAGAAGACAATAGCGTATTTTAGGAACTTCTTTTGAAAAATGTTCTAAA
>JBBTTR010000005.1:0-6664 GCA_038064155.1 Patescibacteria group bacterium
CAAGCCGTTTTAATCGTATCATCAATTTTAACTATTTGTATCATTAAATTATAAAATGGGAAGCATTTTACCTCGAGGAATTACCGGAGGATTTGTCTAAAATCTTCGATAATTCCAAAATTAATAAATGGTATGAAGAGGGATTGCCTTTTAAAGAGTTGCCAGAAAATATAAAGGAAATTTTGAAAAAGCACTTCATCTTCTGAGAGCTCATGTAATCTAATTGCATGAGTCTCTCTTTTTTTATTTATTTTATATATTTATAAACTCGCCGCGGACAAAGCCCGCGGTGGGTTTTTACTTTATTTATATTTCGCAAGTTCCTGAAACACACGCGAGCTCTTTCGCGCCTTTTGTCATGTCCACTTTCTCGTATGTGACAAGTTTTGAAAAATCAACATCTTTAACGCGCGCGGAGAGTTCTTCGTATTTTTCTTTGGTTATTTCCTCATACGGCGCGAGTTTGTACACATGGTCTGCGCGCGGAAGAAACGAGAGTCCACCGACAAAATCCCAATTTTCATACAGAAAGTTTGCAACGCTTATCCATTCGTCTTCTCCAACATAAATAGTAACGGATGGATTATGCTCGGTAAAATTAATCTTCAGCATCTTCCACTCCTCAAGCATTTCTTTGGCGCTTACATCGTCTTTAAAAACCGCTCCTTTTGGCGACTCCACGGGAAACTCCAATACAAATGTTGTCGCGCTCTCCTCTCTTTGCCCAACCTCTGGAGAATAAGGCACGCCTTGGTCTTTAAGCATATGAAATACCGGGTCATTGGCGGATACTCGAACTCTTCTTATATAATACTTCGCGTATCGCGGATGCATACCGGATGCGGTGTCCAAAAGTTGCGACGAGTTGCCATGCGGTTTAACGCAAGTGATGCATGTTGATTCTTTAATTTTAAATCTTTTAGCGTATTTTTTGTTTGTTTTTATTCCAATATTTTTCAAATCTTTTAGAACTTTAATATCTCTGACTATTTTATTGTCATAATAGCCCGTGAGTGATACTCCCAAAAGCCGTTCTGTCTCGCAATTTTTTTTCCATTCTTTAGATAAATATCCAAAATTAGTCAAGGTTGATTGATATGTGCCGAGAAGCGTGGCAAGTTCCATTTTCTTTTCAAGTTTCTCTTTTGTATCGTCTGCGCGGATTACAATACTTGTAAGATTGCAAAATTGTCTGGACTGCAAATAAATCTCCCCGCAAGGATTTATTCGGATTTGCGCTCTGCTTAAATCATCTCCGTATATTTTCTTTAAAAATTCAGACCTTCGTTTTGGAAGCTGTTTTTCAAATCCTCCTGCGTTAAAAATACCTCTCTCCCCAGATTTGCTTTTTACAAGAGCTGTCCATTCGTCTAAAAACTCTTCAGCGGTCGGTTTTTCCGTATAAACCGCGGAATTGTTCGCCATCATTCTTTGCGGTTCTGTCATATAAAATTGACCTTTTTTAGCGTCTCGTATTTCAGTATCGTCTAAATCAGAAAGCGATATTAAAGCGCTTCTTCTTACGCCTCCCGCCACAACTATTTCTCCAATTTTACACACAATATCGTGAACATCTATATTTCTAAGTCGTTTCCCTTGTCGCGCTAAAATCTTTTCTTTCGCGAATTCCATTAGACTTATAAGCGGTTCCGGTCCTGACGACCTGCCTCCCATAACAACAAGCTTAGCGCCAGCTGGTCTTATTTTTGAATAATCAAAATCTATGTCTTTTCCGGAAAACCACGCTTCAAGCGCGATAATAAAAGCGTCAGCCCACCCTTCTTTACTGTCTTCCACAATATGCGTTTTAAGTTTTACTCCTTTTTGTCTTTGTATTTGCGGAAGCTGTTGGACATTTTCGGACTCCGCGGAAAATCCCAAGCCTGTACCACACATAGATATATATATTATTTCTCCAAAGTCACGAAGACGCGTTGGCGCAACAAATGAACAATTATACGCGCAAACATTTGAAACACGCGCAGCCGGACCCGCAGACCACAAAAGTCGCATTGACGGACAAACATCTTGATTTAAAATAGCCGCGCGAATTTCTTCATATTCTTTATCTATAAGTTTATCTCCTATATTCTCTCGCATAAAATCCATATATCTGTCAACCGTTTCAACCCATGTTTCCCTTCTGCTTTTTTCATCATTCCATCTTGAATACGCCGTATAATACACAAATTCGGAAAGCGTATTGTTTCTTAAATATCTTCTACTTTCTGCGGTAAGTTTTTTAACTTCTTCAGGCACTAAAACCCCTCGTTCGCGAACTTTTGCCCGTCTTTCTCTGTAAATAATATAAGCTTTTGAAGTTGCCACATAATCGCTCAAAATAAGCTCTTTTTCAACAGTATCTTGAACTCCTTCAACCGTTGGCATAAAATTTCTATATTTTTTAGCTATTCGCGCGACATCAGATGCCACTCTGTGCGCTATAAGTTCAGCTTCTTTTTCAGAACCTTCTTCCGCGGCTATCATTGCTTTATAAATAGCGCGGGTAATTCTTTCAAAATCAAAATTTACTATTTCGCCGTTTCTTTTTTGAATTTTTGGAACAAATTGACGATAACTTTTTGAGCTTTTAGACGCTTTTTTGAAAATTTTTGCGCTTTGTTTAGCATTCATAATATCGTCGATTTTTTTATTTTTGAGAGCTGTTTTTGAAGTGGCTAACATTGCATTTTTAAATTAATTTAGTAAGGTTATTATAATATTGTACCTAAAAATTTTCAAAATAAAGTGTGGATAGCGCACTAAAAAATAAAAAAAGCAAAGTGTAAACAGACTCCGATAAATCACCATAAAAGACTTGTCTATTGTGGATAATATTTTAAAAAATTACCATGTCACCAATCGTAATATTGTTGTCCTTTACAAAACCCGCATTAACTTCAATTATATACATACTTTGAGTTTTTGGACGGAATATTTCAGGATATGACTCTGGTTTTGCATCTTGTTTTATATCTACAATTCTTAGACCCTCATCAATCCATAAAATATCAATAGCAAAATTCATATTTTTCATCCATATTTCGTGCAAATCCTCACCATCAAATACAAACAACATTCCTTGTCTTTTTCCCAAGCTCTCTTTTAAAGACAAACCTTGTATTCTCTTTTCTTGTGTATCTGCAATCCCAACTTGAACAGATATATCGTTAATTTGTATTGTTTTTTTATCATTTGGGAATAATAATAAAAACAAGAATAAAATAACCGCAATAAATACTAAAATCAGTATTCTTTTTATAAAAATATTATTTTTCATTTTTTCCCACAAACACATCTCTTTCAACAAAATCAACATTTTCTGGATTTATATAATTTTTAAACAATTTGAATGTTTTTTCTCCGTCATGTTTACATCTACAACTATAAAGATTGAAGTAAAGTGAATTGTGTTCTGGGTATGTATGAACTGTAACGTGTGATTCCGCAAGTAATATCGCAATAGTGTACCCTTGCGGTTCAAACTTATGTGATACGCGACCTAGAACATCAAAATTGTCTTCGTTCAGCGCTTGTACGAGTTCTTCTTCAAGTTTTTTTGTGTCAGAAAGTTTTTCATCTGAAACCCCATACATTACGCAAGAAATTTCATTCCCAGTTATTGGAGAATTGTATGGCATCAAAATATTATACCATAATTGGTTTCAAATTTGTAAAACTTGGCGGAGGATATGAGATTTGAACTCATGATACCTTGCGGTATACCGTCTTTCCAAGACGGCGCAATAAACCACTATGCGAATCCTCCAGTTGTTTCAATTATTATTTCTGGCGCAATGCTTTCAATCTTTCTTCTATTGGCGGGTGAGTCATAAAAATCTTGCTTATGCCTTTTTTTGCACCGCGCGCGCCAAATGGATTTGAGATAAAAAGGTGCGCTGTTGCGTTGTTTGCCTTTTTCATAGGCTTGTCATATGAGTTTATTTTCTCAAGTGCTGAAGCTAACCCTTCTGGATAGCGAGTAAGTAATGCTCCAGATGCATCTGCAAGAAACTCTCTTTTGCGCGATATTGCAAATTGAATAAGGACTGCAATAAGCGGCGCCAAAATAGCTAGCGCAATCCCAGCAATTGTCATAAATATCTTTGCTCTATCATCTACTCCTCTATTACCACCATGACCAAATAATGAAATCCTTAAAAAAAAATCTGAAAGAAGTGTGACAAATCCCACTAAAACAACAATAATCGTTGAAATTAATATGTCACGATTGCCAATATGTGAAAGCTCATGCGCGATAACTCCTTCAAGTTCATTTCTGTCTAACATATGTACAAGCCCTGTTGTCACGGCAACTACAGCATGTTCTTTATTTCGCCCTGTCGCAAATGCGTTTGGCGCTGGCTCGTCTATTATAAAAAGCTTTGGCATTGGAAGCCCTGCTGTTATAGAAAGGTTCTCAACTATATTCCATAGTTCCCTATTGTCATCTTTTTTAGCAGGCTTTGCTCCTGACATCTTAAGAACTATTTTGTCAGAATACCAATAACTAAAAACGTTCATAATGATACTGAAGAAAACTGCAAAATACAGAATCCCTGGACTCTGATATATAAAACTGAACGCCCAGCCGATTCCTATAACCACTATCAAAAACATGGTCATCAGAAACCATGTTTTTCGTACATTTCTATCATGCTGTGTGTATAGTGTCGCCATAATATTAATTAAATTATACTAAAACCCAATGATTATAACAACCTAATTTGCTTTATATTACCCCTTTCCTATATCAGGGTATTACAATTTTAATACACGACCGTGTATTAAAATTGTAATACACTGATGCTCCTATTCCACCTTTTATTTCTGCATTTGGTTAAATTAGTAAAAATTTCTTCTTGAGCCATTTATCATTTTCAATTTTATCAACTGTCATATAAAGAACATCGTTCCCTATCTTGTAACTCGCTTTTAACATCACCATTACATCTTCGCATTCATACGGAAACACCCAAACACTATTTTGAAGTTTAATAAAACCTAGACTTGTCAGTGTAATTCTTAACTTGTCTCTAGTTTTTCTCCTATATTCCTTGATATCAAATATTACAACGCGCCATTTTCTATCCCACTTTCTTGGTCCTTTGATTCTTTTTTCTTGAAATTCGTATTGTATTATTTCTAATTCTCCTTTCTCAGTCAAGGTAACAAATTTATTATGATCTCTATTTTCAAATTTTATAAAACCTTGCTTAACTAGACGTGATATTACACTATTTATGTAACTTGGATAATATTTTTTCTTTTTCATTTCAGGAATAATATTCAAAGCTTGTAATGCATTTGGTGCTGCAATTGCCATACTTAATATTCCGACTCCTGCGATTGCTAATAAAATTATTTTCCCAATTTTCCCAATTTTAATTTTTTTATTTTTCTGCGTGATTGTCATAATATATTTATTATACAACCATCAAAATAATATTACAATTTTTAGTCACGGTCGTGTATTAAAACAATAGTCAATAATGTTTATCATTTAGCTTATTATTTATGTAATTCAACATATTACATTTTATTATTTTGATTTTAAGATTTTGTCTGTTATTTCTATTTCTTCTAAAATTCATGGAATTAGATAAATCTCTTTCCACTCCTCAACTATAATCCATTATATTTTGTCATGTCCTCTTTGTTTAAAACTATTTCTCCTGATTTGTATTTTGCGTAATAGCTTAATATTAGAACTGGGATTTTATCTGGCCTTATGAATGAATGCGAGATTCAATAGATATTCTAGTTTTCCAATATCAAAATTTATTTCTTCTTTTACTTCTCTTCGGATTGTCTTTTCAACAACATTATACCAAGCGTCTTCTGTGGTTTTTGAAGTATCTAAATAATCACTGGATTCAAGACCTCCTCCAGAAACTGTCCGTTTACTTAGAAAATCTTTTTCATTAGGTGGAGCGTTTTGTTACAAGATAACGGCTATCATCTCTATAGATGATGCCTGTCATAACAATGCGGTGTAATTCATTATATTTTACAATGTTTGCAATATTTAGAAATTTACTTTTACTGATTCACGAACATCGGCCGCTTCTTCAAGTTCAAAAAAGTCCTGCTTTTTGAAACGAAAGATGCTCCTTATAATGTTACCTGGAAATACTTCAAGTCCTGTGTTCAAGTCCCGTACATTGCCGTTGTAGAAGCGTCGCGCTGCTTGGATTTTATTTTCAGTATCGGAAAGTTCTCGTTGAAGCTCTAAGAAATTCTGATTTGCTTTAAGGTCTGGATAATTTTCCGCCAATGCAAAAATAGACTTCAATGCTCCTGTTAGCAGGTTCTCTGACTTTCCTCGCTCCTCTGGTGACCCGCCTTGCATTGCCTTTGCGCGCAATTCTGTGACTTTTGTAAGTGTTCCTTCTTCATGCTTTGCGTACCCTTTTACTGTACTTACAAGATTAGGGATTAAGTCGTACCTGCGTTTAAGCTGTACATCAATATCCGCCCATGCTTCTTTTGTGCGGTTAACGAATCGTACAAATTTGTTATAAGTGTAAATAACCCAGATTACGACGATTACCGCTATACCGATAATAATGTTTATTATGTTCATAAATGATTAAATTTATTATTAATTATATCTTAAATTACGAAACACAAAAATTTATGGTCTGGTTGAGCAAAAACATTT
>JBBTTR010000006.1:0-14414 GCA_038064155.1 Patescibacteria group bacterium
TATAATTTATAATTCTTAAAATTTCCCCACAAAAACGACTTCTGGAATTATTTTTATTTTTATTTTTTTGTATATCTTTTCCGCAATATTATCAGTAAAGTTTTTTATTTCTCTTGCGTTTGCTCCGCCAAGATTTACAACGACAAGAGGTTGGTTTTCAAACAAACATATATTACCCTTTTTGAATCCTTTTAAACCTAATTCATTGTCCAAAATCCAAGCAATAGAAATCTTCTTATTGCAATTATCCACCGTAAACATATAGATATCAGGGATTTCATTTTTTAACCTTGAAGCTTCTTCATTTAAGACAATCGGATTCTTAAAAAAAGAGCCGACGGTACCGAACATTTTAGGATTTGGAAATTTATTTTTTCTTATTATTCCTATTGCCTTGCGAACTTCTTTAAGTGTTGGTATGTCAGTATAAGTATCAAAATGTTTTTTTATGTCTTTATAAGAAAGATTTAGCTTTCTTTCTTTTTTTAATCTAAAGCAAACTTTGGTCACAATATAATTTCCCCCTCTTGGTTTTTTAAATATACTGTCTCTGTAACCAAATTCGCACTCAGTTTTTTTCAAAACAATTATTTTTAAGTTTTGTGTGTCAAATACTTCAACTGAAGTTACTACATTTTTGATTTCAGTTCCATATGCGCCAATATTTTGCACTACACTTGCGCCAACCGTGCCTGGAATAAAAGAGAGGTTCTCTATTCCATATAATTGTTTTTTAACAGACAGTTCAACTACATTATCCCAATCCTCTCCTGCGAAGGCAGAAATTAAAACACTATCTCCATCTTCTTTAAATGACATTCCATTTATTTCAATCTTTATTACTAAACCTTTAAACCCATTGTCAGATACTAAAATATTCGAGCCGCCACCTAATACAAAAATCGGTATATTATTTTCTCTGCTAAAACTAACTGCCTCTTTAAGTTCATCCACCGAAGAAACTCTACAAAAATAATCAGCATTTCCGCCAACTTTAAATGTTGTAAATGGTTTAAGAAGTATATTCTGCTCTATTTTTATCCCGTACGAAGTCACGGGCACCTTTTCTTTATCTTGAGATTTATTATTAAAAATCATCCAAATTTTAACTTATTTTATATTTTATTTTTAAATATCCGTCCGTGTCCTACTTCGTACGGGATTCATAATATAATTGATTCCATCAAATTATGACCGGCGAGAGCGAGCTCCAATAAAAGTCTATGTGAGTGCCGACGCCGGTCATAGCTTGAAACAATCAATTATTATAATAATACATTTATTATATCAAAAAACGATATGCGCAGCCAGCAATGGCATAACAAGGACATTCACAGATATAAATCAAAACAACACCCCAATGTCACGGCTATAATCCACATATCTGTAACTCACACAAAGGGTTACCCTTTATATGAAATGTGATTGATTTTTGCATTTTCCTATATCCACAGTCTCCAGTTTTAAGGTTTTTATGGCGCTATGCCATATTTCCACTCTATGATGCCGTAGTCTAGATGCGGTGGCGCGTTTGCGCCGGTTAGGAAGTAGCTTCTAAAATTAGCCATATCGTTAGCGAACGCGGGGCCTGTTCGTATCTTATAAATAGCCGTAAAGTAATTTTCGCCTTGAACTGGATTTGAAAGAGTGTCATCGTTTTGCGTGCTATCAGCGCTCGAACCAAGCGAGTGACCATTTACAATGGTTGAACTGGCGATAGTGCCTTTATACACATCCCCATATCTGCTATTCCCACTTATTGAAGATGATAAATATGTGCACACTCCGCTTGTTTGTGTGTAATATCCGCCGGAAATATAACTTGAAGTTTCATCGGTGCAGTAATATCCTATTGAGAGGAGGCTCGTGCTGTTTCGCGCGCGAGGTGTTCCGTTTATGGCATTACCGCCGATATCTGCGCCATTTTTTGTATAAGTATTGTTACTTGCCCAATTAGTTGAATCCACTCCTGATGTATCCTTGTCAATTCGTTCCATTGATTTATAATCTGAACTGGCGGTTCCAGCGCACCACGCGCCTGAACATGAGGAGGTGATTGGCGTACTATCAAGTGTTGTTGAGGCTTGATTGCCAAGCGAATGAACCACGCTTAACTGTTCCGTGGTATTTGAAAGCCCGTAAGAAAATGTGACCGCCAAGTCTGCGGAAACGTTTGTTGCGGTATCGTCGCCTCGTTCTATTAAATAGAATCCGTTAGCCACGATTGTATTTGATAAATTTATATAAGGCACTTCATCGTTTGCCACGATAATCACGTTTGATAAGTCAATTGTGTAACCAGTTCTGTTATACAACTCTATCCACTCATCAGCGGATGATGAAGCGGTTCCTGACCACGCTATTTCATTTATTACTATTGGCATTGTGTATATTTCTACAGATTGTGACGAAGATGTAGCGCTATTGCCCGCACTATCATACGCCACTAGTGTCATAGAATATGTACCGTTTGATAATGTTTGCGATGAGGTGGTTGATGTTGTTGTGGCGATAGATGTTCCATCTTTTATGATTGAATAATAAGATATATCTGTTGATGTTGATGTCCAATATAAATTCAATGTGTCTCCACCAGAGAGACACATGCTTGTTACAAGAGAATTATCACACTGTAAAATACTAAAAGAGCTTAGTGATGGAGATGTTGTATCTACTACTACAGAAATTTCCGTTTGATCTGATGCTAAATTGTTAGAATTAGTCGCGACAAACTTTATTGTTGTTGTTCCTTCAGTAAAATTAGAAAGTGTTAGTTCCCATTCCTCACCACTATCGGCTGTAGTTGTAGCGCTAGAATAATCACTTGAAATTACAAGTGTAGATGATGCTGTTCCTGAAAATGTGATAGTAGATGTTGCGAAATATAGCCCGGAACTTGCTGGTGATATTATTGATGGAGAATCTGGAGCTATATTTTCAAATACATTTGTAGTTTCTGTTGTTTCAATTACTTCCGATGTTTTTACTCCACCTCCGCCACCTCCGAAAAATGGCGTGTTTGCAGGAATTATTTCGAATTCATAAATCTCCATAGGTGTTTTTTCGGTTGTGGTTGATGTTTCCGTGTTTAGATTATATTGTCGTTCAATGTCTTTATCTCCAACGATTACTTCGTCATTTTTTTCCATATCTTCAACTTTTGGTTCTATCTCAACGACAATAGGTTTTGTTTTTACGATAAGTTTTACGGGTTTTTTGGGAGAATCCAGAGCTTTTACGACAATCGCTGTATGATTCAGGTCTAAATTATTTATGAATGGCAATATGGAAAAGAAATTAGCGATAGCGCCGGTAATACCTGAAACAGATTTCGCTATTTTGTCTTTTGCATTTTGCGCGACAATCTTTACGCCAACAATAGCATTGTCAGTAAAATTAACTACATTTAAAACAACAATTTTGGGACTTTTCTTAATAGTTTGAACCATTGATTCCTGTGAGTCAGGAACCAATGGTTCAAGCGATTCCGGATTTTCTTTATATTTTTCAACTTCTTTAAAAAATAAATCTATAATGCTCGCGCCTACAAGAACAGCTTTTGGGAAGAGGTGGTCTATGTAGGATGGGAGGACAAAAGCTTTGTTATCAATAGACATACCAATACCTTCAATTTTTTTCTTAACTTCAGATAAATAAATTTGTTTCTTTGCGTCATATAAAATAGTCACCTCATCTTTATCTAACATAATTAAATTATCTATATTCGGTTCTTCATAATCATCATTATTAATAGTATCAGCAGAAAAAAAGCTAGAATTAGAATAATCTGCCATATACTCAAAAGCGTCTTGTATTTTATTAAAATTCATCAAAGTATTCTTTTCCAAAAACAATTTCTCCGCGACTAACAATGTGTTGCTATTGCTATATTCTTTGGCATAGTCTTCATAAGGCGAGCTAGTATCTCCAAACATACCAGAATGCGGGTCATTCCTTGTATGGTCAGGCACGGATAAATCTTCAATCAGGTGTAATATATGCCCAAGTGTCACAAATGCTTCTTTTTCATCTCCATCTATATATGAATGCAACGCTCTCTGCCAAGTCCTGTTGCCGTATTGGCTCCCATAAGCAGACTGATATTCTTGATTCACCACCCACTCAACAGACGGCAGGAGTTTCATCGGAGCTAAACTCTCGCCTTGAGCAAGTCCTTCTTCTTTAGACAAATTTCCAAAGTTACTCCCATCCCAGCCCATTTTGTGTATTGGATCATAAAAGTGGTTTATCCATCTTGCTGGTTTGTCTTCATTTTCAGCTCCTTCTTTCATCCAATCAACCTCATTTTGTGAAAATGTATGTTCTTTTTCCAGCAAGTTATATAATTCTGCCATCTCCTTTGTGAGATCGGGATGCGTGTTGTTTGGAGAGTACGCGAATGACGCGTGAGAAACTCCAGACAAAAACAATAAAACGATAGTTAAGATAACTATTTTTGGTTTTGTCTTATTTTTAGGCATGTTTATATTTCCAATATTTTCCAAACTTTGGAGTATGGGTTGAAGAAGAATACGACAGGGGAAGATATAATTCCAAATTCCTCAGTCTTTGCTGTATAGTGATAATATTCTTTATCTTTACTTATACTTTCGCCTCCATCCTTTCTTAAAGTTTTTAATTCATTTAACCATATTGACAAATTATTTTGATCAGCCATATTGAGTGCCTCAAACCACTTCTTCTGCTCATCCAACACAAAATATTTGCTCGCCAAATCAAAATCTTTTTTTTCAAGAGCTTGCAAGAACATAGCCCATGTTTCCTCCGGAGTATCCCCGCCATAAGTATCATTTCTGTATTGTTCTTTAATAGATTCTTCCCATTTTGTATAATTTTTATCCGCTTTCCAACTTTTATAAACACCAAATAACTGGGGACTAAGCAACGCAAAATAAACTATAATCAAAACACCGATTATAATACCAGTAATTTTTAATCTTTTCTTATTTATCTTATTTAAAAATCTCATATAATCTCAGCAAGTCAGCAAGGTCCGACCTTGCTGAGGACAAATCATTATTGATTTTCATCCTATATTGCTTGCTTCTGTAAATCTTCCATCGCGCGTTCATAACGCGATTCTGGGCTAAAGTAGACGGCAATAAAGGCGATTGCGACACTTCCTACCACAATCGCCATAAATCCAATAAAAAATCGTAAACTCGTCTTATTAAATAATTTCATTCTTGGATTATAACAACAATCAATTTAATTTGTTACATAAAGGGCTACCCTTTATGGGGATAACTTCTGTTCCTCCTTCTTAAACGGCAATCCTAAAGCTTTAAAATACTCCTTTGCTTCTTCTTTATTTTTAGCGCTTGTAACTATAGTTATAGCAAATCCAAATACATTCTTTAAATCTTCATCAGAAGTCTCGGGGAAGATAGTATGCTCTTTTATACCCATCGTAAAATTCCCCATCTCATCTATACCCTTTGTATCAAGACCTCGGAAGTCTCTCGTTCTAGGTATCGCGATATGAATAAGTCTATCTAGAAAATCGTACATCCTCTGACCTCTTAGGGTGATATGATAACCAAGTATATCGCCTTGTCGTGTTTTAAATGTCGCGATTGATTTCTTCGCGGCACGTGCATTTTCTTTTTGCCCTGTGATTTTTGCAAGTCTATCTTGTATAGTTTTAAGTTTATTTTTATCTTTAACAGAACCTATTGCGGCTGAAATAACCACCTTTTCTATTTTGGGTGTCTGCATTATGTTTGTATATTCAAAAGTTTCTTTTAAAACTTTAAATACTTCTTTTTGTCTGTCTTTTATATGCAACATAATAATATTTAAATTAATGCTCCGCTTTTTTTAGCAAATCTTACATATTTACCATCTACAAGTTTTTTGCCGATTCTTGTTCTTTTACCACTTTTTGAATCTACAATCATCGCGTTTGATGCGTGTATAGGCATAGTTTTGTCTAGTATCTGGCCTTTCTGATTACTCTTTGTTGGTTTCTGATGTCGTTTTTTTATATTAACACCCTCAACTATAAGTTGGTCGGCATCAGGTAACGCGTGCAAAACCTTTCCAATCTTACCTTTGTCTTTTCCCGCAATTATTATTACTTTGTCGTTTTTCTTGATTTTCATAATGTTTTATACTACTTCTGGCGCAAGCGATACTATCTTTTGATATCCAAGCTCACCTATTTCTCTTGGAATAGGGCCGAATACTCGCCCGGCACGCGGTTCTTTCTTGTCTTTCTCTATTATCACTACCGCGTTCTCATCAAATGAAATATATGAACCGTCTTTTCTTCTAAATGGTTGCTTCTGACGCACTACGACAGCTCGTAGAACTTCTTTTTTCTTAACTAATTTTCTAGGCTCTGCGGTCTGCACAGAAAGCACAACAATATCCCCGATACGAGCATATCGCCTTTTTGAACCTCCAAGCACTTTAAATACTCGTCCAATCTTTCCGCCGGAGTTGTCTGTTATTTTTACTATTGAGCGATCTTGAATCATATTTAATTTATTATTTTAAATGTCTTGTCTTTTGATATAGGTCGTGTCTGCTCTATGCTTACTTTGTCACCTATTTTATGCTGATTACCTTTATCGTGTGCTTTGTACTTTTTCATCCGTTTTATGAATTTACCATATTTAGGATGTTTTACATAACGCTCAACCGCAACGACGACTGTGTCTGTCATTTTATCAGACACCACGACACCGTTCAGCGTTTTACTTTTCTTTGTTACATTCTCTTTTGTAATTACTTTATTATTCATAATTCTAAATTTATTATTCTATTCGCTTTTTTGACGAATACTAACTTCAGTCAATATCCGTGCGATTTGTTTTTTTGTATCTCTTCCCTCTTTTACATTACGAACCTTGCTACCCGCAAGACCAAATCGAAATGAACGGACACCCTCTCGTTTGTCTCCGAGTTCTTTTTGCAAATCCTTGTCGCTTTTATTTTTTAAATCTGTTTTCTTTGCCATAATTTTAACTTGTGGCTTAGTTAGCTTCATTAGCTTGTTAGGAATGTAAACGCGTTATCCTAATGAAGCTGGTGAAGCTAACGAAGCTAATTTCCTATCTAGAAACTACTTTAGCAGTCAGTGGAAGTTTTGCGGTTGCTTTTCTAAGCGCTTCGCGCGCTACTTTCTCTTCCACGCCATCTATCTCAAAAAGTATATGACCTGGAAGCACTTCAAACTGATATCCTTGCAGGTCGCCCTTACCCTTACCCATACCTACCTCGGCAGCTTTTGCAGTATATGGTCGATCTGGAAACACTCGTATCCATATTCGCCCGCTTTTTCCCATAGCTCGCGATATAACTCTTCGCGCCGCTTCAATCTGGTTTGATTTTATTCTCACGGCTTTCATGGACTTCAGTCCAAATGAACCAAAAGCAAGAGAATTGTTACGTGTCGCTACGCCAATCTTTTTTGGATTTTTTCTCCCTGTCTGCCATTTTCTATATTTTACTTTTTTTGGGAATAACATAATTATTTTGTTATCTTTTTATCTACAAACTTATCTCCTTTATATATCCAAACTTTTACACCGATAACTCCATATGGGAGATATGCTTTTTCTCGTGCAAAATCAATATCCGCGCGAAATGTCTGAAGAGGTATTCGTCCTTTTTTTATATGCTCTTTTCGCGCCATCTCGGCCCCTCCAAGACGTCCGCCAATCGCTATGCGTACTCCTAGAACATCGCGGTTTGCCATTACTTTCTCTACGGTTTGCTTTAGGACTCGTCTAAATGTCATTCGTTTCTCAAGCGCTTCCGCAATCATCTGTCCTACGATAGAAGCATTTGATTCTGGATTTTTTATTTCTTCAATATCAAGCTTAATATCCTGCTTGTCAGTTAACTTTAATTTTGAAATAACTGTTTCTATTTCATTTTTAAGTTTTACAGCTCCATCTCCACTTCGCCCGATTATCATACCGGGACGCGATGTTTTTATAATAATTCTTAGTTTTTTTTCTCCTCTTTCTATTTCAACAGAACCTACATAAAATCCGCGCAGTTTTTTCTCAAGAAACTGACGAATAGTAGTATCGCATTTTATAAATTCGCGGTATCTTTTTGGGTCAGCAGAAAACCATCGAGACTTCCAGTCTCTTAATATTCCTAATCTATGTGAGTATGGATGCACTGTATGTGTCATATTAAATAGATTATGATTACTTCTTTTTACTTTTATTTTTTGTCACAGAACTTGGTTTGATTTCTTTCTTATCGTCGTTTTTCTTCTTTCGTTTATTATTCTTAATTCTAGATTCTTTATTTTTCTCAATCGTTTTTCCTAAAACAATTGAGACATGGCTTGTCTTTTTTCGTATTGCTGAAGCTCTACCGCGCGCGCGAGGCATAAACCTCTTAAACACAATACCTTCGTTGACCTGTATTTCTTTTAAAATAAAATCGTCTGTTTTTGTGCCAGCGCTCTTTGCGTTTGCAATGGCGGATTCAATAAGCTTCTTCAGTGGTAACGCAGACTTTTTATCCGCGGCGGAAAGAAGAGTAAGCACACGGTCTAACTTCTTACCGCGAACAAGATTCGCGACAAGGCGAACTTTACGAGGCGCTTGTCTATAATTTTTAAGAAATGCTTTCATAATTATTTTTTCTTACTTTCTCCTGCTTCTTTAGCTGATTTAGCGGCAATTATTTCCGCTTCTTTCTTCTTCTGCTCTAGCTCTTTCTGCATTTTACCTCCATGCCTAAAGAACTTCTTTGAATGCGAGAATTCTCCGAGTCTATGTCCTACCATCTCTTCAGAGACGAATACATCAATATGGTCTTTGCCGTTATGAACACCAAATGTAAAGCCCACCATCTCTGGTGAAATCTGACTTCTACGCGCCCATGTCTTAATAACTCCGCTAATATCCGCGAGTTTCTTACCCTCAATTTTCTTGAGAATCTTTTCGTCTACATACGGTCCTTTTTTGAGTGATCTTGACATAATTGTCTAAAAAATAAGCCCTTGCGAGCCTTGCCCGCCTATGTTTTTCATTAGGAAAAATGTTGGGGGTTTACAGAATATTATCAAATCACAGCGTAATGTCAACAAAAAACGCCTAAACACCTTATTTCTTCAAGGAACAAGGTGTTTAGTATATTTTATACATAAAAAAATGCGAAATTAATCGTCATTTTCTTGAATTACGAAACACAAAAATTTATGGTCTGGTTGAGCAAAAACATTTTAAAAACAAAGAGATTTTGCGACCCGAGGATCTAAATTTTTGTGTTTCGTAATTCATAATCATTTATATTTTATAAATAATAATACTATCAATTACATAAACCTTTGTTTTTCAAATACCCGCCAAGATTTTTATTTTGTTTTTATTATCTATTTTTCCCCACCTTTCTTCTTTTTACAATAAGTTGATTTGAATATTTCTTTGGTGTTCGTGTCTTATGTCCCTTACCAGTTGACTTACCCCACATAGACACGGCTCTTCTTCGTCCGCGTCCTGCTTTACCCTCTCCCCCGCCGTGTGGGTGGTCTACTGGGTTCATCGCAGACCCACGAACTGTTGGTCGTCTTCCCATCCATCTTGCTCGTCCTGCTTTACCAATATTTACAAGTCTATGTTCATCGTTACTTACTTCTCCCACTGATGCCCAGGCTTTTTCACTAACTTTTCTTATTTCAGATGAAGGCATTTTCAAATGTGTAAAACCTGAATCGTTCGCGATAACTTCCGCGTAATTTCCGGCTGAGCGCGCGATTTTTGCGCCATTTCCCGGTTTAAGTTCAACATTATACACAAAAGTTCCTACTGGAATTTTGTTTAGTGGAAGTGCGTTACCTATTTTCACAAGAGCGCTCTCTGATGCAACGATAGTATCGCCAACCTTCATTGACTGTGGAAGTAAGACGTATCTTTTCTCTCCGTCTTTATATGCCACAAGAGCTATGAATCCAGACCTGTTTGGATCGTATTCAATTGTCTTTATTACCGCCTCAATCTCACGCTTATCATATTTAAAACTTATTTCACGCCACACTCTTTTGTGTCCTCCTCCTTTGTGACGAGTTGTTATTCTTCCATCGTTATTACGCCCCACGGACCTGTTAACACCGCGTGTCAAAGGTTTATAAGGTTTTGACACAGTTAAAATATCTCGGTATGAAATACCTGTCATTCCTCTTCTTCCCGGTGTTGTTGGTTTATATTTTTTCATAATTTAACTTCGTTAGCTTATTAGAATTTTTCTCATCGTCCTAATGAAGCTAGTGAAACTATATTATTTCTATTTTATCTCCTTTTTTCAAAAAGACATAAGCTTTCTTTCCTCCTGCTTTCACTCCTTTTTTACGCGTCGTTCGTGAAGACACTTTCTTTGAAGGAATTTTTACAATGTTTACTTTAACTGGCGTTACATTGTAATAATGTTTTACAGCACTTCCAATCTCCTTTTTTGTAGCGTTCGTCCTTACCTCAAAAATATACACTCCGGTTTTTGCTTTCATTGTAGCTTTCTCAGTAATGCGTGGTTGCGCCAAAACAGACGCAAACATACCGATAGTGCCTTTTGTTTGTGACTTTGCGATAACAGCAGGAGTTTTAACAGCTGTTTTATTCACAACAGATGCTATTTTTTTTTCAGAACCTGTCTGCGTAGGTAGAACGTCTTTCTTTTTTTTTAATCCAAATAATGACATATGCCAGCTTATTAAATTTTAGCTTTTTAGTTTTTTAGCTTTACTTTTAACAACAGATTTATTGACCTTAGCTACGGCGGATTTTGCTGATTTCTTTGGCGAAGCGATTGCGACTTTGGATGTTGTTTTAACAGTATTCTTTTCAACAAACTTAGTTGTTTCACCACTAAGTTTGTTATCGTCTTTATCCAACTTATTAATCTTGGCAACTTTATCTGACTTAGCTAATTTACCTTCCAAAAATTTAACCACATTTTCAGGGTCTGAAACTATTAGATACTTATATGTAAGAATATCAAGTGTATCTAGATTTCTAGCTTCATCAACTGAAATGTTTCCAAAGTTCTGGAAACTTTTTTCTGTGTTTTTGTCTTTAATACCAAGCGCAAAAAGTGCCGTGTTTTTTCTCTTTGTCGCAAGTGTATCAAACCCCGCAATTTTTGAAAGATTAGCTATAACATTTTTTGCCTTTGCGGATTTTGGTTCTGCGAAAGTAATAAAATCAACAAAGATTATTTCATTATCTTTAAGTTTTCGTGAAAGCACCGTGAAAAGCGCTTTCGCTTTCATTTTTTTGTTTATCTTTTTGCTGTAGTCTTTGTCGTTTCGTGGACCAAAAGTAATACCTCCTCCACGCCATAGAGGTGAACGGCTTGAGCCGTGTCGCGCCCGCCCGGTACCTTTTTGTCGCCATGGCTTTTTACCACCACCTCGCACTTCACTTCTGTCTTTAGTATGAGCAACTGGAGTCCTAATATTACTCTGTTGAGATACAACCACCTGATGCACAAGGTCATCATTCCAAGGCAGACCAAAAACACTCTCCGGTAATGTTACCTTCCCTGTTTCTTTTCCTTCCAAATTATACACTTTAGTTTCCATATATTTTTGAATGATGAATTATGAATCATAAAAAATTTGCTCTGTAAATTTTTTATCCATTATTCTTGACTCTTAATTCATACTTTGAACCTCAATAAGTGTTCCCCTGCGACCTGGCACGGGACCGCTTACGACCATAATATTATTTTCTTTGTTTATCTGAATAATTTTAAGATCCTTTACAGTCACTCTGTCGCTTCCCATTCGGCCACCCATTTTAGTACCTTTGAATACTCTCTGTGGACCTGTTGCGCCAATTGAACCTGGCTCTCTTTCAGAATGCTTCTGTCCGTGTGAACGTCGTCCTCCATGAAAACCGTGTCGTTTTACAACACCTTGAAAACCTTTGCCTTTTGAAATAGAAGAGATTTCAATCCTGTCTCCTTCCGTGAAAGCGGTTATATCAATCTTATCTCCCACTTTATATTCACCAGCGCCACTTTTGAACTCTTTGAATCCTTCAAAATTACCGAGGTCTTTAGAATGTCCTTTTTGAGCTTTATTTATATTCTTTTCTTTTTTCTTTCCATATCCAATTTGTACTGATTCGTATCCATCTTTCTCCTTATTCTTAATCTGCGCGACAATAACCGTCTCTGTTTTAAGCACAGTCGCTGGGTAAACCCGACCTTCCTTATCAAAGATTTGTGTCATATTTTGTTTTTTCCCAATGATGAATTTTGTCATATTTCAACAAAAAAGAAGCAAGAGGAGCTTCCAAATAAGTCTTTGTATAGTACTACAATGCTGACTAAAATGCAAATAAAAGCCCCCGCGCTTCGGCGCGGGGGCTTTTATTTATCTATTTAAACCATTTTTATGTCAATATTGACTCCAGACGGTAAGCTCATATTTGTGAGTGCTTCGATAATCTTTGGAGATGGGCTCAAGATATCTATAACTCTCTTATGAACCCTCATCTCAAACTGCTCACGAGCATCTTTGTAAACAAATGATGCGCGGTTTACAGTGTATTTTTTGATCTCCGTTGGAAGCGGAATCGGACCTACTATTTTTGCGTCAAAACGAAGCACTGTATCCATAATTTGTTTTATAGAAGCATCTAAAATCTTATGTTCGTATGCGCGAACACGAATTCGGATTTTTGGCGTAACATCGTCTTTCTTTAATGCTTTCTTTTTAGGAGACGCTTTGGTTGCAACCTTAACTTTTGCTTTAATTTTAGTTGTCGCTGTCATATTCTAGCTTATTAGCTTATTAGCTTCGTTAGCTTCGTTAGCTTATTAAAACGTCTTCGTCCTAATGAAGCCAGTGAAGCTATGAGCTAATTAAGCTATAATTTTCGTTACCACTCCGGCACCAACAGTCTTACCTCCTTCTCGAATAGCAAATCTTTGCTGTTCTTCAAGAGCAACTGGCGATACAAGCTTCACTGTGAACTTTGTTGTGTCTCCGGGCATAACCATTTCTACTCCTTTAGGTAAAGTTGCCTCTCCTGTTACATCAGTTGTTCTGATATAGAACTGTGGTTTGTAACCTGTAAAGAATGGTGTGTGTCGTCCTCCTTCTTCTTTCTTTAGAATGTATGCTTCGACTTCAAATTCTGTATGAGGTGTTACTGACCCTGGTTTTGCAAGCACCTGTCCTCTGTGAATTTCTTCTTTCTTAAGACCTCGCACAAGGATACCGGCATTGTCTCCCGCCATACCTTGCTCAAGTTGTTTATTGAACATCTCAATACCTGTAACTGTTGTTTTTACTGTATTTTTAATACCAACAATTTCAATTTCCTCTCCTATCTTAACAGTACCTCTTTCAATTCTTCCTGTTACTACTGCACCTCGTCCTTCAATTGAAAAGATATCTTCAATAGGCATTAGGAATGGCTTATCTGTCTCTCGTACAGGAACTGGGATGTATTCATCTAGAGCTGCTGTAAGTTCAAGAACTTTTTTTGCCCATTCGTCATCTACTGATGTAGATTCAAGAGCCTTAAGTCCTGAACCACGAATGACTGGAGCATTTTTTCCGTCAAATTCGTATTGTGTAAGAAGTTCACGAACTTCTTCTTCTACAAGGTCAATAAGGTCATTGTCATCAACCTGATCAACTTTGTTAAGAAATACGATAATCTTTGGTACACCAACCTGCTTTGCAAGTAGGATGTGTTCTCTTGTCTGAGGCATAACACCATCAGATGCTGCAACCACAAGTATAGCGCCGTCCATCTGCGCGGCTCCTGTGATCATGTTTTTAATATAGTCGGCGTGACCAGGTGCGTCAATATGCGCATAGTGACGATTTACTGTTGAATACTCGTTGTGAGAAAGTGAAATAGTAATACCTCGTGCCTTTTCTTCTGGAGCACAGTCAATTTCATCAACTCTCTTCAACTTAACTGTCATTCCTGCAAGATTAAGAACATGCAAGATAGCCGCGGTAAGTGTGGTTTTTCCGTGGTCAACGTGGCCAATTGTTCCGACGTTTACGTGCGGTTTTGACCTGTCAAATATTTCTGCCATAATAATTTATTATGTTAATGATTAATAAAATTTACCAATATCCACCTCTTTCAGATAATCTAAAAAACAGTTTTTCAGAGTATCTGTTTAGCGACAAAGCTCGTGCACATTACAAAAAAGCGCACAAGGCGATATGAAATATATAATAACAAAGTATAAATAAAAACGCAAGAACATTTCTTTGCAAAGCCTATCTTCTTTTTGAAGCTGTTTTTTCTTGTTTTTTAACTTTTTCGCCATAAATACCGAATGCCTTACCCTTCGTATTTAAAGGTTGGAGAACAAAAATGAACTGTAATACAACCATATTTCATTCCGCAACCCGCAACTCAACTATGCCAATATACTGGTATAGTTATACC
>JBBTTR010000007.1:0-2663 GCA_038064155.1 Patescibacteria group bacterium
TAAATTTTTGTGTTTCGTAATTCATAGTTATTATAACTATTTGCTTAGCGCGTGGGCAAGTGAATTTTACGCACAACCTTTATTGTTTGACCATGTCTAAAATTTTTGCTTTAATTAAAACTAATTATGGAATCTTTCTCACAAACAATTTCGCAGAAAAAGAAATATCCTGTTTTCTTAACGGTAGTTATTATACTCCTTTTGATCGTGGCATTTTTTTCAGGACTATTCGCGGGCAAAGGCAAAGATAGAGAAATAAGCGCGTCTATGCCGGTTTCAAATAATGGAAGTATTGCCCCTGCCGTGATTGATTTTTCACCACTTTGGAAAGCTTGGAACACTATAAACGAAAAATTTGTTCCCGCGACAACCACTAACTCTATAACAGACGAAGAGAAACTATATGGCACGATACAAGGACTCGCGGCGTCACTTGGAGACCCATACACAGTATTTTTACCGCCTGAAGACGCGGAAATATTTGAGGCGGATATAAGAGGAAACTTTGAAGGAGTTGGAATGGAAATAGGAATACAAGACAAAATATTGACTGTCATAGCGCCTCTTAAAGGAAATCCTGCGGAGCGCGCGGGTATAATGGCGGGAGATAAGATTTTCAAGATTGATAATACCGCGACTGATGGTATGACGATAGACAAAGCGGTAAAGCTTATAAGAGGAGAAGGCGGCACAACGGTTAATCTTACGATATTCCGAGAAGGTGAGGAAGAACTTCTTGAGATAGAGGTTATACGAGGCACGATACAGATTCCCACCATTGACACAGAGTTCCGCGAAGAAGGTGTATTTGTGATAAAACTTCATAATTTCTCCGCAATATCGCCAAATCTTTTCAGAGACGCGCTTCGTGAATTTATTGTTTCAGGAACTGACAAAATGATTTTAGATCTTCGCAGTAATCCAGGAGGTTTTCTGGAAGCGGCGATAGATATGGCGAGCTGGTACTTGCCGGCGGGGAAGGTTGTCGTTATGGAGGACTTTGGAGAAAACGGAAAACCAAAATTTTACAGAAGCAAAGGATATAATATTTTTACGGATAAATTAAAAATGATAATACTTATAAACCAAGGTTCCGCTTCCGCGTCAGAGATTTTAGCAGGAGCGCTTCAGCAACATAATATAGCAACACTTGTTGGTACAAGAAGTTTTGGAAAAGGTTCAGTACAAGAGCTTGTACAGATTACTCCTGATACTTCGCTAAAGGTCACTATTTCAAGATGGCTGACACCAAATGGTAGCTCAATATCAGACGGTGGTTTGACTGCAGATGTAGAAGTAGAGTTCACAAAAGAAGATTTCAAAGCGGGGAAAGACCCCCAGCTTGAAAAGGCGGTTGAGTTATTAACTAGTCAATAGTCATTAGTTTATAAAAGCTAATGACTAAAGACTACGGACTAAAAACTAAACAATTATGCAAGTAATACTACTAAAAGACATCCCTAAAATTGGACGAAAAAACGATATTAGAAATGTATCTGACGGATACGCTATGAATTTCTTGTTTAAGAATGGTTTAGCGGAAACAGCTACACCTAAGAAAGTCAAAAATCTGGAAAATTTAAAACTTAATGACAAAGTGAAAAATAAAATAAGTCAGGACCTACTTATAAAAAATATGCGCTCACTTAACGGTGCGCGAGTGGAAATGGAAGAAAAGGCGAACGAAAAAGGACATTTATTTAAAGGTATTCATATTGAGGAGATTGTAATAGAATTAAAAAAACAAGACCATATTGACCTAAGGCCAGAACACATAGACCTTAAACACCCCATCAAAGAAACAGGGGAGTTTGATATCACAGCAAAAGTTGGAGATATAAAAGCAGTGTTTAAGTTGATAGTAAATCCAATATAAAACAAAAAACCGCCTAAGGTAGTTTTTTAAACGATGTCCACTACTTTTTTAACAACCGTTCTACCATCAAAATGAAGCTTTCTTTTGTTGCGGAAGTTCACTTTACCACCTTTTAGAGCAAAGAGCGTATGGTCCTTACCAACTCCTACATTCTTACCTGCCATTATTTTAGTACCTCTTTGACGCACGATAACAGAGCCGGTTTTAGCGTCTTGTCCGGTGTATAATTTTGTACCCAAATATTTCGGGTTTGAATCGCTTAAGTTTTTTGCTGAACCCCCAGCTTTTTTATGTGCCATAATTGTTTATAATGTAAGTATGAATATGAATATATCAAAATTTCTCCAAAAAGGCAAGAATAAGATAAACGACCTGTCTCGTAGTGACCTATACACAATCGCTCTTATAATCCTCATCGGATTTGCGGGATTTGGTTTAGGACGATTGTCTTTAATTGAAGATAGTAGGGAGGAAGTCAAGATTGAGTTTCCAGCGTATCTTTCAGCAAGCGTATTGAACGCTGACAAAATCACCGTCGGCGCCTCTGCGTCGGCGGTGGCGCAAGGACTCCTTGTAGCTTCCAAGAATGGCTCCAAATACCATTATCCGTGGTGTGGAGGAGGGAATAGTATTTCAGAAAAAAATAAAGTCTGGTTTGATTCTGTAGATGAGGCGCGCAAAGCCGGCTATACTCCAGCAGGGAATTGTAAAGGACTTAAATAGTTATCCTCATAAATCTTGAATTACGAAACACAAAAATTTATGGTCTGGTTGAGCAAAAACATTT
>JBBTTR010000008.1:0-4288 GCA_038064155.1 Patescibacteria group bacterium
AAGAGATTTTGCGACCCGAGGACCTAAATTTTTGTGTTTCGTAATTCATAGTATTATTTTAATATTTTATCCCGCAAAAAATCAAAGAGATTTTTAACGAAATTCATATTTTATATATCAGATTCTATTATTCCAGATTCTTGTATTGTGATTATTTTTGTTTTTGCAAGATCTGAAACTAAAGAGATGGTCAATGTGCCGTAGTTATTAGTTTTACCGGTTAACCTTTGAAAAATGATGTCATCACCTCCACCGGATAATAAAATATTGGATATAGAAATCCTTGCAGAAAGTTTTGTAATTTTATTATCTGTGCCAACTGGAGAATATGTACCCCCTTTAAAGAAAATTATTTTATCAGATTCTATATGTACTCCATAAACTGTGTTGTCATAGGACGCAATGGTCAGCGCGCGCGCTTTATCAAGCTCGGAGAGTACTTCACTTGTAGTACTTTCTATAATTTGATTCTCGTTAAATTTAGAAAACCCAACCACTACACCAACAATAAGTGAAACAGAGATTGAAATAATAATGAGTGCTTCTATAAACGAAAAACCTTTATTAGTTTTTAAATTCATCTCTTAATTGTAGCAGAAAATTTATACTTTTTGCGACAAAATTGTGTGTATTTGAAAAATATCGTATGATTTTAAAACTATTGAGAGCAAAGTGTCTAATATATATCCAATAGTTTGTACTCCCTATAAAAGGGATGCGAAACGATGCTCAACGCGTTGAGTCTTCTAAATACTCATACTTATCTATATCCCAGCTGAAATAGAATAAATTGGAGAAATCATAGAGATAGCAAAAAATCCAACAGCTATACCAATAAACACCATTAAAAATGGTTCAATGATTGTGGATATATTTTTCGTCTTTTGCTCAACTTCTCCTTCATAAAACTCCGCAATCTGCTGAAGCATTTCTGATAATTGTCCTGTTTCTTCACCAACAGCAATCATCTCGGATACAAGTATTGGATAAATTTTTTCATTTTTCATAAATGACTTAGAGAGCGGTAATCCTTTTTGAATATCTTTTTTAGACTGTTCAAGCACATCTTTGAAATAAGAGTTTTGAACAACCTCCTTTGTTATTGAAATGGCGTTTATAATTTCTACACCAGCTGACAAAAGAGACGATAATGTTCTGGTCGTCCTTGCTGAATTTACTTCCCTTATAATATTAGAGATAACGGGTATGCGAAATAACACATAGTCAATCATCACTTTTCCCCTCTTTGAACGAAAACCTAAAAAAGATACAAATATAAGGAGTGTAATTATTAATACGCCCAATATAGTATGGTTTATTAGAAAATCACTTACTGCTATTATAAATTGTGTGCTGTTCGGCAGTTCAACTCCAAGTTCCTCAAATGTCTTTGTGAGTGTCGGCACAACATACATTAACATTATAATACCTATTACAATCATCGCCCCCACAATTATTATCGGATATATAAGAGCGCCTTTTATCTTTTGTTTAAGTGTATGCGCGCGTTCCATCTGCTTACTTACTATACTTAAAGATTCTGCAAGCTTTCCACTTTCCTCACCCGCCCTCACCATTGAGACAAGAAGTTGTGAGAATATTTTTGGAAATTTAGAAAGCGCTTCATTAAAACTTGAACCTTTTTTAACACTCATACCAACTTCTGCAAATGTCTTTTTAAGTTTTTTGTTTTTTGACTGTCTTTCAAGTACTGTGAGTGCGCGAGACAAAGCAAGCCCTGACTTTATCATGATAGACAAATTTCTTGTAAAAAGTATTTTATCTTTTATGCTTACTGTTTCAAATATATTTTTTGTAAATTTTATATTATGTGAATTATTTATTTCTTCAACAGAAATAACAACACCTTCTTCTTTTTTTATATGTTCATATACAGAAAATCTATCAGTTAAATCAACTGTATTCTCATATACTTCGCCATTTTTTGTTGCTTTGTATTTAAACTGCATAATATATTACTCCGATATTACTCTTAACACCTCTTCAACTGTGGTAACGCCTTGTACTGCTTTAAATATACCGTCTTCTATCATTGTAAGCATTCCTTCTTTTACGGCTTGTGCTTGTATTTCGTCAGACGTGGCGTTTTTTATCACTAAATCTTTTATAGATGGTGTTATTTTAAGGACTTCATATATACCAATCCTCCCATTATATCCGTCTTCACATTCTGAAGATTTTTCTGATTTATAAAATGCGATATTTTCCCATAGCGTGTCTTCTTTGACGATACTTTCTTCCTTTAACGCTTTCATAACCTTATCAAGGTCGATTGATTCTCTAAGCGTTTTAATCTCTGAAGAACTCATGAAATATTTTTCTTTTGATTCACAAAGTTTTCTCACAAGACGTTGAGCAACAATAACATTTATTGTGGATACTAATAAAAATTCTTCTATATTCATGTCAACTAAACGCGGTATAGCGCCTGCGGCGGAGTTTGTATGAAGCGTTGAAAGAACCAAATGTCCAGTGAGCGCGGCATTAACCGCAAGAGAAGCTGTTTCTTCGTCACGAATCTCACCAACCATTATAATATCAGGGTCTTGCCTTACAAGAGACCGGAGTCCCGAAGCAAAAGTAAGTCCTATTTGGGGTCTCACTTGTGTCTGGTTAATTCTAGGCATTTGATATTCAACAGGGTCTTCCACTGTTGAGATGTTTACATTTGGAGTATTTAAAATATCCAATATTGTATATAAAGTGGTAGTCTTTCCGGACCCAGTCGGGCCTGTGGTGAGAATCATGCCTGTTTTAAACTTTGTCGCGTTATGAATTTTCTCCAGCCCAGCTCCATGAAAACCGAGGCCTTCCAGAGAAAATCCCGCAATGTTTTCTTTAAGAAGACGCATTACTGTTTTTTCACCAAAATAAGTTGGTAATACTGAAACTCTAAATGAAACCTTTTCTTTACTTATTTCCACCTTAAATCTTCCGTCTTGCGGGAGGCGTTTTTCATCAAGTTTAAGTTTCGCAAGTACTTTTATACGCGCTGTAATACTTGCCGACGCGCTTTTTGGCAATGTCATTGCGTCATGAAGTATTCCATCAATCCTATACCGCACAAGCACTTCATCTTCCATTGGTTCTATATGAATATCAGAAGCGTCTTGCACTATTGCGTGACGTAGCAATGAGTCAACAATGCGAATAACCGGCAAGTCTTCAGCAAGTTTTTTCAAATCATCTTCTGATATCTCTTTGCCACCAACATCAGAAATATTTTTAATAGATTCTGATTCACGTTTTATAATATCCCCAAACTCCGCTTTTAGTGTTTTTTGATACTGAAGTAAAATCTCTTTTATTGAATCATTGTTGGTAAGTCTTGGGAGAATCTTCAAATTTACCTTTTTTTTAACAAAATCAATAGCCGTTAAATCATCTGTATCAAGCATCGCGACTTCAAGAGTACTGTCATCTTTTTTAAACGCGACTATGTTGTTATTCCGCGCAATCGGTTCTGGAATGAGAGAAAGTATTTTAAAATCAATTTTCTTGCCCTTAAGGTCAACAAATGGAATTCCTAACACATAAGCCTGCATTCTGCGCAGGTCATCTTCACTGATTAACCCTTTACTTACAAGAAGCTCTCCTATATCCTCCTCAGCGCTGTTTCCCTCTGCAACAGACTCCTCTTCCACTTGTTCAAAAGCGTCTCGAGAAATAAGACCTGAGTCTATTATAAAATCTTTTAATTGTTTTGTTTGTATGCGCATGATAAAAAATTAAAATTTAAATCTCAAGAATCAAAATGTCATATTAAAATTCAAAATAAATAAATGTTAAAATTAACATAATCCATCGTGGTTGTGCTATTTTTAGATTTTGTATTATTATTTTGATTTTTACACTTTACATTTATCTTCATTATACCCCAGTACAACAACTTCAAACAATAAAATCCAGTGAGTAATTAAGATACTTTAAGTTGGTCACATGGCAGACAAAACACGCAACAATACAAAAAAAGAACTTATTTTATGATATTCTTTGTAAGAATTCCCACATCTTATTCTTAAGATATGACATTGTAATAATGTAATAATGTAATAATGTGATAATGTGATAATGTGAAATGTGTGATGTGATATTGTACATATCACGCTATTCCAGTATACTGGAATAGCGTGTGTTAATTATAAAGCTCCAGATTATTAGTGGAATTATCAATTAATAAAATCAAAAATATGCCCCATATATCACCACAGAAAATTGACAAGAAAATTTTGGAGAAAATATACAAGATTCTCTTTTCTGCGATTAT
>JBBTTR010000009.1:0-26125 GCA_038064155.1 Patescibacteria group bacterium
GATCAAAGACATTGGAGGACTTAGAACATATCCTAAAAAAGTAAGTCATTTCGGTAAAGTAAAGAAAGCAAATCGCCAAAAAGTATTAAGAAAACCAAAGGATTACAAGGTATTACACCCCGGACATACCATAGCTCTGGACACCGTAGAGAAGCAAAAAAACGGCAGGAGGATGTATATACTCACAGCAATAGACATATACACAAGAACAACCTTTGCAATAGCTACAAGATCTCATTCATCTAAAACATTTGCGCACTTCTTTTATCTTGTGATGCAGATGTTTCCATATGAGGTTAAGAATGTGCTGACAGACAATGGTAGTGAGTTTAAGAAGTATTTAAGACAGCTTCTTGAAGAAAATCAGATCACTCATTATCATACATATCCTAAAACACCAAAGATGAACGCTCACTGCGAAAGCTTCAATGGAACCATCCAAGAAGAGTTTGTTGATTACCATGTTAATCTTCTTTTTGATGATGTAACTGCTTTTAATGAAGAAATGAAAGAGTATTTGATCTTCTACAATACCAAGAGGGTTCATTGGGCATTTAAGAACAAAATGACTCCGTTTGATGTTTTGGCGGGGTCGGAGTATTATGTATCTAAATTATCAGGAGAGTGCAAAAATGGGTGGACTCAATCATTTCCTTGACTTCAAACCACCATTACTGTATACTATACGAGTTATATAAAACTACTGATTTTGATTGTGTTTTGATGGATTTCAATATTTTATAGGAGGAATTATAAGCCTTTTTAATTATTTCTATCTTGCCACAGGGAGTAAAATAATTAAATATTTTTAAATTAAATAACCGATGCAACAAGGTCTTGTTTTTGTTGCGTTGGTTTATTGCCATATTTTATGGATACTAAAAAAGAATCAAATACATTTACATCTAGTTCCACAAAACAAATGGAAAAAAAATATTTCGGACGATACAAGGAGCCTCTTGTGCCACTTCCGAATCTAGTTAAACCGCAACTGGATTCTTTTGAGTGGGTTATAAAAGAAGGATTGAAAGAAGTTTTCAAAGAGATATCCCCAATCAACGATTATTCCGCAAAGAAATTTGAACTTGAATTTGTTAATTTTGAAATTGACAAACCAAAGTTTAACGAGCACTACGCAAAGGAAAATATGCTTTCGTATGACGCGCCTATGCGCGCTACAATAAAGCTTAAAAACAAGACATTGGGAAGTGAAAAAGAACAGGAAATCTTTTTGACAGACTTCCCTATGATGACAGACCACGGCACATTTATCATAAACGGAATTGAACGAGTGGTTATATCACAGCTTGCCCGTTCTTTTGGCGTGTTTTTTACATCACAAGAATTAAAAGGAAAAACATATTTTGGAGCAAAGATTATACCGGCGCGAGGCGCATGGATAGAAATAGAGTCTGAAGCAGATGGAGTAATATATGTAAAAATAGACAGAAAAAGGAAGTTCCCTGTAGTGGCGCTTCTCCGAGTGCTTGGAGCGCATTTTGACAGAGATATGATATCGCTTTTTGGAAACAATAAAAATGCGAAAGAGATGATTAATGCGACAATTGAAGCTGATTCCGCGAAGACTATAGAAGAAGCATATATTGAAATCCACAAAAAACTAAGAGACGGCGACCCCGCAACACCACAGCATGCCAGAGAATTTATAGATTCAATCTTCGGAGCTGACAGATACGACCTTTCACCGGTAGGACGATATAGATTTAACCAACGATTCAAAAAAGCATTAAGTAATGATGAAATGGAAAGAAGGTCCATCTCGCTTGATGACATTGTAACAATAATCTCTCATATAGTAGAGCTTAACAATACACCAGGCGCTGAAGCAGATGATATTGACCATCTTGGTTTTAGACGAGTGCGATATGTTGGAGAAATGCTTCAACAGAAAATTCGAGTAGGAATGTCGCGAATGAAGAGAAACATTCAGGACAGAATGTCCACTGTGGATTCTGAAACCACACTTCCCGTTCAATTTGTAAACCCACGACCGCTTCAAGCAAGCATTAAAGAATTCTTCACGACATCACAGCTATCAAAATTTATGAGTCAGCAAAATGTTCTTTCAGAGCTTGAGGATTTGCGAACACTTTCAGCGCTTGGTCCAGGAGGACTCGACAGAAAGCGAGCCGGTTTTGAGGTGCGAGATGTACATCCTTCACACTATGGAAGACTTTGTCCTATACACACACCAGAAGGACCAAACATTGGTCTTATATTACGACTTGCCACATACGCGCGCATAAATAATTTTGGAATGATTGAAACCCCGTATGCAAAAGTTAAAAATGGTATCATTACGGATGAGATAGTATATCTAAATGCTCACGAAGAAGAACGGTACAATATTGCTCACGCTGCGACAAAATACGAAAAGAAAAAAATTACAGAAGAAATGGTGGAAGTACGAAAAGGAGGCGAGCCAAATCTTGTTACTAAAAATGAAGTCCATTTTATTGATGTTGCCACGAATCAAGCATTTTCAGCCGCGACATCAATGATTCCATTCCTTGAACACAATAACGCAAGTAGAGCCCTGATGGGTTCTAATATGCAGAAACAAGCCACGCCTTCTATCGTGCCTGAAGTGCCTCTTGTTGCGACAGGTATTGAGGAGGGAGCGGCTCGCGACACAGGACGAGTAGTGCTTTCAAAAACAGATGGTAATGTAACATATGTTGATTCAAAGAAAATAATTGTGGAAAATAGTAAGGCGGAAAAAACTCAGTACGACCTCATAAACTTTTCTAAAACAAACGACTTTTCAGTATTTCATCAGCGTCCAGCGGTAAATATTGGCGCAAAAGTTAAAAAAGGCGACCTTTTAGCGGATACTTCATCAACAGACAAAGGTCAGATTGCGCTTGGGCAAAATTTGAAAGTGGCATTTATGTCATGGTTTGGCGCAAACTACGAAGACGCGATTATTATTTCAGAAAGACTTGTCAAAGATAGTCGATTTACAACCATAAGAATAGATGAATTTGAAGTAAATGTGCGTGATACAAAATTGGGACCTGAGGTAACTACACATGATATTCCAAACGTAGGAGAAGGAAAGCTAAAAAACTTAGACGAAGACGGTATTGTGCGTATCGGCGCTGAAGTAAGAACAGGAGATATTTTAGTAGGTAAAGTAACGCCAAAAGGCGAGTCACAGCTTACACCTGAAGAGCGACTACTCCGTTCTATTTTTGGCGAGAAAGCAAAAGACGTGAAAGATACTTCGCTTAGAGTTGAAGGAGGGAAGAAAGGAAGAGTGATTGGTGTTAAAGTGTTTACGCGAGAGAACGGAGACAATCTTGAGCCCGGTGTTATAAAAAGAATTCATGTTACAGTGGCGCAATTTAGGAATGTTTCAGTTGGAGACAAGCTTGCCGGACGCCATGGAAACAAAGGAGTTATTTCAAGAATACTTCCTGAAGAAGATATGCCATATACCCAAGACGGACAACCAGTTGATGTTATTCTGACACCACTTGGAGTACCTTCACGAATGAATCTCGGACAGATATTAGAGCTTCACTTGGGACTTGCCGCAAATACTCTAAATTATCAGGCGATAATCCCATCATTTGCAGGAGCGAATGAAGATGAAATAAAAGACGAGCTTGAGAAAGCGGGGTTTAAAAGAGACGGAAAAATGCCGCTCCATGACGGTAGAACAGGAGAGTTATTTGACCAAGATGTGTCTGTTGGATATATGTATATTTTGAAACTGCACCATATGGTGGATGACAAAATACACATGCGTTCAATCGGTCCATACTCACTTATAACACAACAACCGCTTGGAGGAAAAGCTCAGTCAGGAGGACAGAGGTTTGGAGAGATGGAGGTGTGGGCGCTCCTTGGATATGGAGCGGCATATACATTGCGAGAAATGCTTACAGTAAAATCAGATGATATATTAGGTCGTTCAGAAACATTTGACGCGATTGTTAAAGGTGAGAAATTAAGTCATCCGCATACACCGGCATCATTTAATGTGTTACTGAATAATCTTCGCGGACTATCCCTTGATATTCAGCTTAAGAAGAAATAATTTTTATTACTAATATGAATAATAAAACAAATAAATCAGTATTTAACACGGAAAACTTTGACACTGTCACTCTGAAACTTGCATCACCGGAAGTGATTTTGGACTGGTCATTTGGTGAAGTGACAAAACCTGAAACAATCAACTATAGAACACAACGCGCTGAGAAAGCTGGGCTTTTTGACGAAAAGATTTTTGGTCCAGATAAAGACTATGAATGTTATTGTGGAAAATATCGCGGTATCCGTTATAGAGGTATTATCTGTGAAAGATGCGGTGTTGAGATAACACGTTCTATTGTAAGACGAGAGAGAATGGGACATATTGAACTTGCAACTCCAGTCTCACATATTTGGTTCTTGCGAAGTATTCCGTCACGAATAAGCTTGGTGCTCGGCATATCCACAAGTGATGTTGAAAAAGTAATATATTTTGCGGGATACATTGTTACGAAAGTTATAGAAATTGAGAAACAAAGAGTTTTGAAGGAACTTGACGCCGAATACAAGACAAAAGTAAAATCCGCAAATGATGAAAAAACAAAAACAAAACTAAAAGAACTTTTTGTGGCTACGAAAAGCGAGATAGAAGGTATAAAAGAAGGAGTCGTTTTAGATGAGATAGTGTATCACAAATATGCCATTAAATACGGTACTCTTTTTGAGACAGGAATAGGCGCGGAAGCGATTTATAACATTTTCAAAAATCTTGACATTAATAAACTTATTGAAAGACTGGAGGCAGTTTTGGAAAAAGCAGGTTCTGTTGAACGAGAAAAACTAAACAAAAGATTAAGCCTTTTGCGCTCAATGGTTAGAGCTGGAATTCGACCTGAATGGATGTTTATGGTGAGGATTCCTGTTATACCACCGGCGCTTCGCCCAATGGTTGCTCTTGAAGGAGGAAGGCACGCCACTTCTGATGTAAATGATCTATACAGAAGAGTGATAAACAGAAACAATCGTCTTAAAAAACTAAAAGACATAAACGCGCCGGATGTAATTCTTAGAAACGAGAAAAGAATTTTACAAGAAGCCGTTGACGCGCTTTTAGATAATTCAATACGACACGGCAATACTCTTTTCTCCGCAATGAGCCAAGCGCAAAGACGACCGCTTAAATCACTATCAGATTATCTAAAAGGTAAACAAGGTTACTTTAGACAGAACCTTCTTGGAAAACGAGTTGATTATTCTGGACGATCCGTGATTGTTGTTGGTCCTGATCTTAAGCTTGACGAATGTGGTATTCCAAAACACATGGCGCTTGAGCTGTTCAGGCCATTTATAATCGCGAAACTTCTTGAAAGAGAACTTGCGTACAATATTCGTGGCGCTGGACGTCTTATAGATGAAGGTATTCCTGAAGTATGGGCAATACTTGAAGAAGTAATCAAAGGCAAATACGTGCTTCTTAACCGCGCGCCAACACTCCACAGACAAGGCATTCAGGCCTTCAGACCAATCCTTATTGAAGGAAAAGCTATTCAGGTGCATCCACTTGTATGTCCGGCATTTAACGCGGACTTTGACGGAGATATGATGGCGGTTCATGTGCCACTCTCGCGTGAAGCGCAAGCAGAAGCGAAAAATATTATATCCGCGAATAAAAACATTTTAAAACCAGGAAACGGAGACCCCGTTATATCTTCAACAATGCTTGATATTGTGCTTGGTTGTTATTGGATGACAAAGATTATAGATGGAGATAAAGGTGAAGGAAAAATATTTCCATCTCCAAACAGCGCTATTACGGCGTATGATTTTGGCGCGCTTGGATTCAGGGCAAAAATAAAAGTACTGCCATCAGACAAAAAGCGGTATAAAAGATTTGAAGAAAAACCATTTGAAACATCAGTAGGAAGGATTTTGTTTAATAGTACGCTTCCGAACGATTATCCATATATTGATTATGAAATTACAAAGAAGAGTATGAACGCTCTTGTTGAAGATTTGATAAAAGTATACGGACTTAATCGTATCCCGGCAATTATAAATAAGATAAAAAAATTCGGATTCCAATATGCCACGCATTCTGGAATTACATGGGGTATTGACGAAGTCGTGGTGCCTGAAGGTAAAGGCGAGATAGTTGAAACGGCAAAAGCAAGGTCAAAAGAAATATTAGAACAATACAACGATGGATTGCTTTCACGGGAAGAAAAAAGAAGGATGAACATAGAGACATGGATTGGCGCTAAAAACGATATAGAAAAGCTAATTCCAAATATCCTTAAGAAAAACTGTTCAGCTTATGATATGTGGAAGTCGGGAGCCCGTGGTTCTATTGGGCAGTTTACACAAATGTCAGGCATGGTCGGGCTTATGCAAAACACAAAAGGAGAGACAATTGAGTTTCCAATTGTCGCTTCAATTAAAGAAGGACTTACTCCGATTGAATATTTTATTACGACACATGGTTCTAGAAAGGGTCTTGCCGACACAGCGCTTCAGACGGCAAAAGCGGGATACCTTACAAGAAGACTTTTTGATGTCGCGCAAGACGCCATAATCACAGAAAAGGACTGCGGTGTGAAAGAAGGCGTGACTATAAACAAAATAAGCGTGTCTGGTCTGGAGATTTCTATCGCGAAAAATATAAGAGGAAGAATATTGGCTGAAGATGTAAAAAACTCAAAAGGAGATGTATTGGTTAAAAAAGGAACATTTTTAAATGTAGATGAAGCGCAGAAAGTTGAAGACGCGGGAGTTGAAAGTATTGTCGTGCGTTCTCCAATGGTATGTAAGACAAAACAAGGAATATGTCAGGGTTGCTATGGTATTGATATGACAACAAATGAACTTGTTGAAATTGGTGAAGCGGTAGGCACTATCGCGGCGCAAGCTATCGGTGAACCAGGCACACAGCTTACCATGAAAACCTTTCATACAGGAGGTACCGCGTCAGTAGGTGGTGATATTACGCAAGGACTTCCTCGAGTGGAAGAAGTGTTTGAAAAACGAGCTCCAAAAAGCCCTGCAATTATCGCGCATATTGACGGTGTAGTTTCAGATATCATAATTGACGGTAAAGAAAAGGTAATCATCATTCTCCCGGAAGGAGGAGAAAAAGCGGCGAAATCTAAGAAAAATACAGAATACCCGTTACGCTTTAGAAGAATGTCTTTCGTAAAAGTTGGCGATGTTGTGACAAAAGGACAATTCTTGACTGATGGTTCAGCGGATATAAGCGAGCTGTTTAAGTATGGAGGAAGAGAAAAAGCGCAGGAATACATCATTAGTGAAATAAATAGGATTTATGAACTTCAAGGAGCGTCAATCTCGCGAAAACACATAGAAGTTATTATTAAACAAATGTTCTCAAGATTGAAAGTAAAAGAATCGTCAGATGAAAGTATTACGACAGGAGATATTATAGAAAGTCATGAGTTCGCAAACGCGCAAGAGAGAGCAAAAGAAGAAGGTAATCCCGCGCCTACCGCGGAACCGCTTGTACTTGGAATTTCCGAAGTATCTCTATCAAGAAAGAGTTTTCTTTCAGCCGCGTCATTCCAAAATACAACAAAAATACTTATCAATGCCGCGATAAGAGGAAAGGAAGATAGTCTCGTGGGATTAAAAGAAAATGTTATTATAGGAAGATTAATCCCCGCGGGAACAGGATTTAAAGGAAGCGCGAAAGCTGAAATGATTGAAAGAGTAAGAGAAGGCAATGAAGAGACAGAAGAGTAAACTATTAATAAAATTTATAAAATGACATCACAAGTTGAACAGATAAAAGAAAAACTTGGGATTGTTGATGTAGTTTCCAAGTACTTAAAACTTGAAAAAGCTGGAAATAATTTCAAAGCGAGGTGTCCATTTCATAATGAAAGAACTCCTTCGTTTTTTGTGTCTCCCACGAGAAATTCATACTATTGTTTTGGTTGTAACGCGAAAGGAGATATATTTTCTTTTGTAGAACAGTTTGAAGGATTGGATTTTGTTGGAGCACTGAAGGTGCTTGGCGAAAAAGCCGGAGTTCAAATTGTATTTGAAAACAAAGAAAACAAAAACGAAAGGTCGCGCATGTATAGCGTTATGGAGACGGCAAGTTTGTTTTTTGAAGAAAATTTAAAAAAGGAAAATAAAATTCTTGAATATCTGAAGAAACGCGGTCTTAAGAATAAAACAATGGAAGATTGGCGTATCGGATACGCTTCAGATTTATGGAGTGGTTTGTATAACCATCTGAAGGGAAAGTATAGTGTACAAGAGATTGAGAAAGTTGGACTTATAAAAAAGAAGGAGTCCGGAAGTGAACATTACGATAGGTTTAGAGGACGAATAATGTTTCCTATTTTTGATAGTTCAGGCAGGATAGTGGCATTCTCCGGCAGAATCTTTCAAGACGATGAAAATGGAGCTAAATACATTAATTCTCCAGAGACGCCACTTTTCAGCAAATCAAAAATATTATATGGATACGACAAGGCGAAGTTTTCAATGCGAAAATTGAACTTCTCGATTGTTGTTGAGGGGCAGATGGATTTACTTATGTCGCATCAGGCAGGATTTACAAACACTGTTGCGTTGTCTGGCACAGCCTTGACCGCTGACCATATAAGTTTATTGAAAAGAATGTCTGAAAATGTAGTGCTTGCGTTTGATTCAGACATCGCGGGTATCGCATCATCTGGTAAAAGCGCGATATCAGCGCTCGCCTCAGGAATGGATGTGAAAGTGGCGCATCTCACGCAAGGTGAAGACCCAGCTGATGTGATTAAAAGAGACAAGGAAGAATGGAGGAAGGCGATAAAAAACTCAAAGCATATAGTAGAGTTTTCACTCAATGTACTTTTGGAAAGTGAAGATGATAAAAGAAAATTGCTTCTGAAAGCGTCTCAAACAGTTATTCCATATATTGCAAGGATTCAAAACAAGATTGACCAAGCGCATTTTGTCTCAATCTTCGCGGGTAAGCTTGGTATATCAGAAGAGGTTGTAAATGAGGAATTACATAAAGTTCTTATGGATAGGACAATGTATACGCAAGACCACACTAATTCTGAAACTACATTTGAGTTACCAAAATCAAACAAAAAGGATTCAATAGAAGACAAAATTTCAAGTATAATATTCTGGCAGAAAAATATTAAGAATCCAACGATTGATATAAAAGGAATATTAAAAGAACTTGAGCGTATTATAGGTAAAGAAAAAGATTTGCATATAACGCGAAATCAAGATAATATGGAAGAATTGTTGTTTAAGGCAGAGCGTCTGTATGGAAGTGGTGACGAAAAGCTTGAAACAGAAGTAAATGAGCTTCTATGCAATCTTGAACGGGAATATCTTAAAGAAAATCTTGATATAGTGTTGAGCGAGTTAAAATCCGCAGAAACAGAAGATGATATGGACAGGACCACGAAAGCGCTCAAAAAGTATAAAGAGCTTTCGGACAAATTATCAATCATCAATACTTCTAATCAGTAATTTATATACTTATGGTGAAGAAAACAATAAAGAAGAAACCCGCTTCAAAAGAAAAAAATATTCCTAAAAAGAAAGTCGTTTCTATCAAAAAAAAGAAAAAAAAGGTAATGAAAAGTAAATCTAAAACTAAGACGATTAAAACTGCGAAGAAAAAAGTCTCAAAATCAGTATCAAAAACAAAGAAAGTCATATCCATTGCAAAAAAATCTGCATCACAAAGGCCGTTAAGTAAAAAAGCGAAACTGATTCAGAAAAAAGCCGAAGAACTATTATCAAAAGGACGCCAAAGGGGTTTCGTGACATATGATGAAATTCTAAAAGAATTCCCAGTTATAGAAGGAGATATTTTATTCTTAGAAGAGTTGTATGAAAAATTTAGTACCGCGAATATTGATGTGCTTGATAGTGGCGGTATGCTTGATGATTCAAACACAGACCTTGTTGAAAAGAAAAATACATATAAAAGAGGCAGTGATATTTCTTCACACGATTCAATCCAGATGTATCTTCGCGAAATTGGACAATACCCGCTTCTAACCGGAAAAGAAGAAAGGGAGTTTGCAAAAAGAATTTTGAATGGAGACGAAGAGGCAAGAAATTTACTTGCTAGGGCAAACTTGCGTCTTGTGGTGTCTATTGCAAAGAGATATGTTGGGCGAAGTCCAGACCTTACGCTTTTAGACTTAATCCAGGAGGGGAACTTAGGATTATTCAAAGCCGTGGATAAGTTTGATTATACAAAAGGATATAAATTTTCAACATATGCCACATGGTGGATTAGACAAGCTATTACGAGAGCGCTTGCTGACCAGTCACGAACAATTAGAATTCCCGTGCATATGGTTGAGACTATAGCAAAATACAAACAAGTATTTAGACGGCTTTCACAAGATTTAGGCCGTGATCCGCTGGCAGAAGAGATAGCGACAGAGATGGGTCTTGAAATAGAAAAAATTTATCAAATTGAAAAAATCAGTCAGGACACTATTTCACTTGAAAGACCGGTGGGAGATGACGGTGATGAGAAATCAACATTGGGTGATTTTATAAAAGACGACAAGATATCATCTCCAGACCAAGACACTTCAAGAAGAATTTTAGCAGACCAGATTAAAGAGATTTTAGATGACCTTTCACCAAAAGAAAAGAAAATTCTTGAAATGAGAAACGGACTTTCAGATAGTATTTATCACACACTTGAAGAAGTCGGAAAAGAGTTTGGCGTTACTCGTGAGCGCATTCGTCAGATTGAAGCAAAGGCCCTTGAAAAAATCCAAAAACACGAAAAAGCCACTCGTCTAAGAAATTACTAACGCGGGAAAAGTTTTTTCCTCGAGAAAGAAGTTACGAAACTCATTCCTCATAGGTGAGCTCTTTAAGAGCGTTGAACTCTTATTTTTACCATTCATTTTAGACAGTGTCCGCTTGTGTTTAGATTTGTTACAATATCTTGAATTACGAAACACAAAAATTTATGGTCTGGTTGAGCAAAAACATTTTAAAAACAAAGAGATTTTGCGACCCGAGGACCTAAATTTTTGTGTTTCGTAATTCATAGTATAATAGAGTGATTAAAAATCATATTATGCAATTATCTAAAACAGAATATATTATGTTTCTTAAACACCCAGCTTGGCTGTGGTTAAAAAAGCACGACAAATCAAAATTGCCAGAGCCGGACGCTAATTTGCAGGCGATATTTGATTCTGGTAAAGAGTTTGAGCAATATGCCGAAAAAAGATTCCAAGATGGTGTACAGGTTGGATTTGAGTCTTACAGAGATTATCTATCAATGCCAAAGCGAACTAAGCAGGCGCTTGATAGTGGCGCTAAGATTGTATTCCAAGGAAGATTTGAGGCAGACAACATTACCTGTATATGTGATGTAATAGAGCGAACAGAGGAAGGAGAATTTAATTTGTACGAGATTAAGTCCAGCACAAAAGCTAAATCAGAACATTCTTATGACCTTGCTTTTCAAACTGTTGTCCTCGAATCAGCAGGACTTAAAGTGAATAACATCGCGGTTATACATGTTAATAATCAATATGTGAAAAGTGGCGACATTGACCCAATTAAATTATCAACTATAACTGATATCACAAACATTGTACGCGATAAAATTAAAGGAACTAAGGAAAACATAGGACGCGCGCTCAACATTATCAATCTGCCCGAGTTGCCTGATCCATCTCCGCGCTGGGTTAAACTCGGCGCAATGGGTGAATGGATGGAAATTTATAAAGGTTTGGGTAAAAAGATTGATAAATACAGTATATACAACCTAATAACTCCCAGTGCTAAGTTTTTAGGAGAACTTGAGGACTTAGGCATAGAATTTATTAAAGATATACCGGATGATTTTAAATTAACGGTCAAGCAACGAGCGCAAGTGACGGCGACCAAAAAAGATGAGCGGATAATAAACAAGCAAGAAATTAAAACTTTTTTGGATGCATTAGTTTACCCTATATATTTTCTTGATTACGAGACGGCAATGGGGACTGTCCCTATATACGACGGGACTAAGCCTTATCAGCAAGTGCCATTTCAGTACTCTTTGCATATTGTTGAAAAAGATGGAGACGAACCTGTTCAACTTGAATATCTGCATAGAAACAGCGACAACCCAATTCCTAATTTATTAAAAAGACTCAAAAAAGATATTGGTCCCGTGGGTAGCGTAATAGTTTGGTATAAAAGTTTTGAAATGAAACGAAATGAAGAAATGGCGGAGATGTTTCCAGAATATGCCGAGTTTTTGGAAGGAGTTAATGATAGGGTGGTGGATCTGATGGAACCTTTCTCAAAAGCATCGTTCGTTGACAAAGACTTTTCAGGCAGCGCGTCTATTAAAAGTGTATTGCCTGTATTAGTTCCAAAGTTATCATATAAAGAACTTGGCATCCAAGAAGGCGCGTCCGCTCAACGATTGTGGACGGAAGCTGTTATAAAAGGCAACAGCGACATAGATAAGGAAAAATTATTTTCTGATTTAGTTAAATATTGCACGTTAGATACTTTGGCTATGGTAAAAATCTGGAGTGTTTTGAAAAATTTGTAAAACAAAACCCCTGCTGGCCTAAAAGCCAGCAGGGATTTTGAACTTTAATTATTCTGCCGTAGGTTCAGCATCTTTCGTAAGTACCGCCTCAATCGCCGCTTTCATTGATGAAAATGGCTGCGCTCCTGGTATTTCAACTTTCTCATCTCCAATTATCATTATATTATGCGGAGTGCCTCTTCCTCCAGAAGTAAACGCGTCTGTCACAGAGTTGGCGACTTTTTCTTCATTGTCCCCGTCATTAAGACATCTTTCAAATTCAATACGATCAAGTCCCATCTGTTCGGCTATCTCTGGAAGTTTATCCATATTAAGACCATTATTTGACGGAGTGATTTCAAAAACTTTGTCTATATATGTCCAAAAAGCGGTATTACCACCTTGGTCAAACGCGCATTCTGTCGCCTCGGCTTGTTTATGAGCTTTTGAATGAAGTTGAGCGAGAGGGAAGTGTCTGTATACCCAAGCCACTTTTCCGTCTTTTCCGTATTCGTCTATTACTTGATGCATTGTGTCGTGAAAATTCTTACAAAAAGGACATTCCGTGTCAGAGTATTCAACAATCACGATTTTTGCATTTGGGTTACCAAGTATATGGTCATCTTCTGTTACAGGCTTCATGCCGGAAGCGACATTCGTATCTTTTTTAGGTGTGTCACTACTATCAGCGACATCAGGAGATTCTCCTTTGTTTACCATAAAAAGCGCGCCGGCTATTACTATTGCCGCTATTACTATAGACAACGGCACCATTAATTTACTATCCATAAATATTTTTAAATTTATCCCCTAATAATCTGATTATTATATCATATATAAATTATATGCAACATCTCGCCACCCACACTAACATTGAAGTATAACTTCAATGTTAGTGTGGGACTAATTACTAAAATGGCAAAGTATGAGTTATTGAGCCACCACCTTCTTCTTTTTCCCAATCTGAAGTGTCTAGTTTTATCTCACGATTTTCATGCAAATCCTTATATTTAAGCACCCCATTTTTAAGCGCGTACTCATATAATTCTTTCGTGATTTTCACATCTTCTTGACAGTATTTCTTTACCTTTTCTACTTCTCCGTTTTTCCACCAAGTTATTGCTTCAAGTCCGTGCCCGATTTTTTTCTTGCCGAGTGTTCCTTCCGCGACTGAATCAAGTTTGATGCGTCTGCCAAGAGAATTTCTAATCTCTTTTAGCAAGTCCAGACTTTTTATACGAGTTAGGTCTCCGGGATAATATTTATTTAAAAGTGGAATATCAAAATGGTCAGAGTTGTATCCTATAAGCATATCCGCCTTTTCTATAAGTGGCCAAAGTTGTGAAAGCTCTTCTTGAAGGTACGCGCTGTACTGGTCTGTTTCTGAATCATGCACGCATATTACGGATAAGTTCAAAGCCGCAGGATCCGCGCTACCCGCTTCTTGAAATGTATTACTTGTCTCAATGTCAAAAGTAATTTTTCTCACTTTTTAGAAAATTAATTTTTTTATTTCTTCTTCAGACACTTCTTCTTCATTGCCAGTTTTGAGTTTTTTAAGTTTAAATTTACCCGTCTTTTCTTCGTCCGTGCCAATACAAATCACAAATGGAATGTTTTGTTTGTCGGCTATTTTTATCTGATCTCCGATTTTTTTATTACTTAAATCTACCGCTACATTTAACCCTTGTTCACGGAGTCTTGTCGCTAAATCTTGCGCGTATTTTGTATTTTCTTTTGAGAGAGCGCAGAGCATTAGGTTAGTAGTGGACACATATTCCGGTATTAAGTTTCGTACCTCAAGGAAGTTGCGTACTGGCACGTCTCCCATGCCAAAACCGACCGCGGGAATTTTCTCTGCGTCAAAAATTTCAAGCAAATTATCATATCGTCCGCCGCCAAACATTGAACGGTTATTTTCTGGATTTGTGTCATACACTTCAAAAACCATTCCAGTGTAGTAATCAAAACCTCTAGTAAGAAATGGGTCAACTTTTATATTAATATTTAATTCTGAAAGCTTGTCTTTGAGGTTTATTAAATATCGCAGATTTTTATCATCCTTAAGCTTCTCATTCATTTTTTCACTATCCTTGTTCAGTTCTTTCAGCTTAATTATGTTTTCTTTTCCTATAATTTCCTCAAGCTTTTTATCAATTTCTTCTTCAGGGATTTTCCCTTTACCAGATTTGTCATATATTTTGATAAGTTTTATTCCGTCGTCTTTGTTTAGTCCAAATTCCATAGATAAGAATTCTGTAAACATTCCTGCATAATTTACTCTGATTTCAAAATCGCTATCTTTAGCTCCAATGTCTTTGAGTATCTGACAGGCAAGTGAGATTATTTCCGCATCCGCGTTTATTTCATTTCCACCAAAGAGGTCTACATTGAGTTGCCAATGTTCACGCGCGCGCCCGCGTTGCGGGCGCTCATATCTAAAAGCGTTCGGTATGGAATACCAACGAAGAGGGAAACTAAGTTCGCGTTTTTTACCCGCAATCATACGCGCGAGAGTTGGTGTCATTTCTGGGCGGAGTGTTACGCTTCTGTCTCCGCGGTCTTTAAAAGAGTAAGTTTGTTCTTTGACAAGCTCCTCACCGGACTTTGCTTCATAAAGTTCTGTCGGCTCAAGTATTGACGCGCCGTATTCAACATAGCCAAAACTCTCTACGGTCTTGCGCATTTTGCCGAAAATATAGTTTTGAACTGCCATATCGGCGGGATAAAAATCCCTCACGCCTTTGTACGGTTCCGTGTATAGCTTGTTATTTTTTCTTGCCCGAACACCAACTTTGCCGTCGTTCTGTTTTTGTATTTTTTCACTTTCTTTCATATTTTTTTATTTATAATGACTCTTATTTTATAGGCATAATTATGGCATAACTGAAAAGCAACGGCAAAGTCCGGCGCGGGTGAAACTCATTAGCCATAACTCAAATAATAGCGAAATTAATTCCAATAAACAAGCGCTTTCGCTAACTTGGTTATCCAAAAGCCAAGTGATTACACAAACGCAAAGTCAATGGATTGTTATTTTGGTTACGCGAAAATTAAATACAATTACATCTAAAAAATATACACTATTCCAGTATACTGGAATAGTTGACTTGGTTGTAATTTGTTTACAATTTGTTTATAATTTGGCTATCTGAAAACCAAGTGAATAAATAATATAAAAGACCTTATATTTTTACAGAGTATTTTGATGACGCGTGAAAGTATGGACTATTGTCCAGCGCCATTATACCACCATACAAACACAAAGTGTTTGAATTTAGGTCGGCTTCGCGTTTAGTTTTTTTCGTTTATTTTGTCTATCATTGTGTAAATATTATTTTATAACTTTATCGCTTAATTTCATTATTATTTCTTTTATCTGTTTAGGACGCCTTATTCCTTTTATTATGAATTTTTGCGATTCTCCGGCTGTTTGCGCGTGAATGTCTCCAAAATCAAGAAATGTGGCGATAATACCTTTTATATTTATTGAAACATCTTGAATTCTTTCCATTCTGAAAGTGGACACTTCTCGCCTGAAAAACCCTTTTTGTTCAATATCAATAATCCTTTTATTTGTTATAAACCATACATCAAAATAATAATCTGTCCAAATTGCAAAAAGTTTAATCCAAATTATAAGCGTCCAAGAAGATATTGTGAATATCATAATTGACGGCGTAAAATTTGTATATATTTTATCTATTAGTATTTTTGGAGTTATTGTATTGTCAAAGAAATACCAATACGCGATAAATGGAACAATGTATATAACAATTAAACCAAAACTGTCTCGCAATAGAATAAACCAATGTTTTCTTATTACCGCTATTATCTTTTCATCTTTAGACAGTGTAAATATGCTCATACTAAAAAATAATTATTGCCGATAAATACATTAATATTATACATATTAAAGAGACGGAAAAATACGCAATCATAGCGAACCATACTGTAAACGAACCAATTCCGTATTTAAGCCAATGATAAACAAGTATTAAGCTGTATATCAAAAAAAACGCAAATATAAACAAAAAAATAAACCATACGATACTATTCGCATTGTTTGAAATGAAATCATTTATCAGTCCAGTAAAGCCGTTTGAAAATGAATCAACTATATTATTTGTATTTAATTGCATATATATGTTTTCTCAAAAATAGTTTTTTACACAAACACAAAGTCAAGGGTTTTTAAATTTAGGTCGGCTCTGATAAGTTTTATTTTGACTTTATCTCCGAGAGTGTATGATTGTTTATTTCTTTCACCCTTTATGCTATATGTTTTTTTATCAAGAGTGTAAAAGTCATTGCCGATTTTGCTTATATGCACCAAGCCCTCGGATTTCGTGTTTTCTTCTTCAACAAAGATACCAAAGTCGGCCACTCCTGAAATCTTGCCATCAAACACTTCTCCCACGCGATTTTGCATATATTCAATTTGTTTATAACGAATAGAGTCTCGTTCCGCTTGCGTGGCTTTTATTTCTTGTTCGGTGGATGTAAACGCAAGTTTTTCGTATTTCTTAAATTCTTCTTGAGGGATTTCTTTTCCCTGAAGTTCTCTTTTCATAATTCTGTGCGCCATAAGGTCGGGATACCTGCGGATAGGAGAGGTAAAATGAGTATAATACTTAAAAGCAAGTCCAAAATGCCCGATATTTTTAGTTGAATAAACCGCTTTTGACATTGCGCGAATTGTGGAGATTTTTATAAGCTCTTCAACTGGCTTGCCGTTTATTTGTTTAAATAGTTTATTTATATCTTGATTAGTCACGCTTTCTTCTTTTGGATTAAAATCATAACCAATCGCTTTAAGAAAGACTTCAAGCGCTTGTATCTTTTCGGGGTCGGGAACATCGTGAATGCGATATATAAATAATAAATCTTTTTTATTTAATTTAAATATGTATTCGGCGACTTCTTTATTCGCAAGAAGCATATATTCTTCAATAAGATGATTTGTGTCAAACATCTGTTTTCTTTTTATGCTTATCGGTTTGCCGTTTTCGTCAAGTTCAAACTTTATTTCACTATGTTCAAATTCAATAGAGCCGTTTTCAAATCTTTTTTCTCGGAGAATTTTCGCAAGGTCGTTAAGAATTTTTAACTCTTTATAATATTCTCCACTTTCGGCGTCAAGTGTTTTTTGCGCTTCCTCATAAGTAAATCGTTTGTTTGAATTTATTATAGTTTCGCCAAACCAATGGTTTTTTATTTCTCCTTTTTTTGTAATCTCAAAAACCGCCGAGTAAGTGAGCTTGTTTTCGTTTGGGTTTAAGCTTGAAACATCGTTTGAAATGACTTCTGGAAGCATCGGTATTGTTCTGTCAACAAGATAAATTGAAGTCGCTCTTTTTTGCGCTTCTTTGTCTATCGGACTTCCTGGGGTCACATAATAAGAGACATCGGCAATATGCACGCCGATTTCAATATTTCCATTATCAAGATTTTTAACCGACAATGCGTCGTCAAAATCTTTCGCGTCCGGTGGGTCTATTGTGAAAGTTATAATTTCTCTAAAATCTCTTCTTTTTGCTTCTTCTTCTTTTAGGATTTCTGTTTTTCTATTTTCAATCTCTTTCGCGACTTTTTCAACATCTGACGAAAATTTTGTTTCAAAGCCATGTTCAAGGACAATAGATTGCATTTCCGTATTATGCTCGCCTTTTTTTCCAAGTATTTGAATGACACGACCTTCAGGATTCTTTTTTGGGTCGTTCCAATGCGTAATTTCCGCAAGAACTTTCATTCCTTCTTTTATTTCTTCATTGAGAGGTAGAAGTATGTCCATATACATTCTTTGGTCGTCAGGCGCCAAAAACAAAAGTCCATTTTGTCTTTCTATTGCGCCAACAAAACGAATTTTTGCCCGTTTGATTATTTTAATAACTTCGCCTTGCAATCGCTCTCCTTCAACTTTTGGATGAAGTATTATTTCAACAATGTCTCTGTTTAACGCGGTGTTTATGTAATCATTTGGTATTTCTATATCTTCTTCAAACGCTTCATTTGAGACATAACCAATGCCCCGTTTTGAAACGGTTATGACGCCCTCAATGGAAGAAGCATTAGAAGAAGCTTTTTTATTTATTCTTGAATTATCGTTATTATTTTCCATCAGATATTTGATTATTGGAGTATAGCAGAAATAAGCTTGATATCAAAACGATTTTCTGTTATTATCTCGTTACTTATGTTAAAAATACGATTGCAAAGAGTTGGACGAAAAAATGACCCTTCTTTTAGGGTTGTTTGTACTGACTCAAAAAAAGGTCCAAAAAGTGGTAATAATGTTGAAATATTAGGCTCATATGACCCTAAACAAAACAATGTTGCCATTAAAGGAGACAGAGTGAAACACTGGGTCTCACAAGGAGCGCAAGTGTCTGATACTGTAAATAATATCCTCATAAAAGAGGGGATTATAAAAGGCAAAAAAGTTCATGTGTCTCGAGGTAAGAAAAACACAAGAAACTTGTCTGCAGAAGCAGAAGTGAATAAGAATACATCCGTAGAAGAAGTTAAAGAAGAAACGGTAGAAAAAACAGCAACAGAGAACGCGCCAGCAGATGAAGAAACCTCAAAAGAAGCGCCAGTCCATGTCGATGCGCCAACGGAAGAGAGGGTAAAAGAAGTTCCAGTAGACGAACCTAAAGAAGAAGAGAAAAAAGAAGCATAAAATTAAAAACCGCGGGCCATAGGCCCGCGGTTTTTTTTAATTAACATACCCTTCTTGTAAAACAATTTATTTACTTATACTATTAAGAGAATGAGAAAAATACTAGTATTCTTTTTTGTATTAACCATATTATTAACACCTATTGCTATTGCAGAGGCTGGTTTTTTGGATAGAATAGCGCCAGCTTGCAATGAGAATCTTGCGGGTGGTAATTTTACGGACAACTGCACTATATGTCATATCGTGCAGTTGGTACAAAATGTGCTCTCTTTTCTAATCACGATATCAGTAATGATTGCCACGCTAATGTTTGTATATGCCGGTTTTGTATACTTAACTGCCGGAGGTAGTCCAGACAAGATAAAATCAGCGACAAAAATATTCACAAATGTATTTATTGGTTTAATATTTGTTCTTGGAGCATTCCTTATAGTAGATACAATAATGAAAACTTTTTATAACGATGCTAAATTTGGTCCATGGAATGAGATAAAGTGTGAAAGTTCATCACGTTCAAATAATGTTTCTTCACCCGTCCCAAATAGTAATTCCATTATCTCTACAAGTAATTCCAGTAATAATGCGGGTGGCGGCTCATACAGAAAATACAAAAATGATGAAATTATTTCAGGGTATGACTCAGATAGAAATACTAACTATACAATAATAGGCGAATATCCAAACGGAGAAAAAGTTCGTGTATATTATGACCCTAATAATATATAGAGTATAATTGACTTTGATAATAAAATTGAGTATAGTAAACACTCTATAAATAATAAACAGTATGTCACAAGAAAGATTAATAAAACTTACTTGCTCAAAATGTAAAAGGATAAATTACTGGAGCAGTAAAAATAAGAAAAAAGTAGAGCGTAAAATAGAGCTCAAGAAGTTTTGCAAATGGTGTAAAGTGCGGACAGAGCACAAAGAAGCAAAAAAGTAGATATTACATATAATTTTGATATAATCTAAAAAGGAAGCACTGAACGCTTCCTTTTTAGTAATGGGTCCATAGTTTAATGGTAAAATTCCGGTTTCCAAAACCGTCGTTCTTGGTTCGAGTCCAAGTGGGCCCGCAATAAACAACAAAGGTTCAGCCCCTGTTATTTATTTTTATGAATTTTAATATTTTTTTCTCTATTTTCCCAACCTCTTTTGGTCCAAACCACTTTATCCTGATATCCCTCTTAAACCATCGCATTTGCCTTTTGGCAAAACGCCATATATCAGTTTCAAGTCTTATTAACATATCTTTTTTATCTATTTTATTCTGCAGATATCGCGCTACGCACCGATATTCAAGCCCGAACGATTCTAAACGCTTCCACGAGAGCCCTTCTGTTTGTAGTCGTTCAACTTCATTTACCATCCCTTTTTTTACACGAGTAAGCATCCTTTTATGAATATTATCTTTAAGCTTTTCTTCAGGTAGTTTTAATCCAATTTGTAATACTTCGTATTTTGAATTTGTTTTTAGTTTTGGCACTTTGCCAAGCATTTTTGCTATTTCAATAGCTCGTATTAGACGCCGTGGATTATCTTTTTCAATATCACTCGCGCGATTTTTGTCTAACTTTTTAAGTATTTCAAAAAGTTTTTTTGTGGATTTCTTCCCAAGTTCTTTGCGGAGTTTGTAGTTTGGTTTAACTTCAGGAAGGACCATATCATCAACAATCGCCTGAATATAAAAACCAGTACCACCGACTACTATTGGCAGTTTTCCGTTTTTGTGGATTTCTTCCACCTTTTTATCAGTAAGCTTTTTATATTGCGCCACGGAAAATTGTTTTTTAGGATTTGCCACATCAAGTAAATAATGCGGCACTTTACGCATCTCTTTTTTGGTAATTTTTCCGCTTCCTATATCTAACCCTTTATACACTTGTCGGCTATCAGCGGAGATAATCTCACCGTTGAATTTTTTAGCGATCTTCACAGCCAAATCACTCTTACCTACGGCAGTTTGACCTAAGATTACTATAATTTTTGGTTTCTCTTTCATCGTGATATAATATCAATTATTAATACTAAATCCAGAACCCACTTCTTATCCAGTTAAAATTGGCAAGGGAAGCGGGTGATGATTTTCTAATCACTTACTCCGTTCGCGGAGAAAATTTATGATGTCAAAAGAAAAAAATAATTGTGGCATATGTGGCGATTCTGATTGCTTAAATTGTTGCGGTGATATGTGTTTTGGCGACACAATCAAAATAGGCGATCAAGTACCTAATATGCCTTTTAAAGTATTCCATGAAAACGATGAAAAAGAGATGAGCATTTCTGATTTCAAAGGGAAATGGCTAATACTATTTTTTTATCCGGCAGATTTTACATTTGTATGCCCGACAGAGCTAGAAGAGATGGCGGACAATTACGAGAAGTTTAAGAAAGAGGGCGCGGAAGTGGTTTCAGTAAGCACAGACACAGTGTTTGCGCATAAAGCATGGCACGATATGTCAGACTCAATAAAAAAAATTAAATTCCCAATGGCATCTGACGCAAATCATAAACTTTCAGAATTGTTCGGAGTGCTTATAAAAGATGAAGGACTTGCGCTACGCGGTAGCTTTATTATAAATCCAGATGGCGCGCTTAAAGCGCTTGAGATTAATGACAACAGTATAGGCCGAAACGCAAAAGAGCTTCTACGAAAACTTCAGGCGGCAAAGTTTGTCCACGAACATGGAGACAAAGTATGCCCCGCGAGTTGGACTCCAGGAAGTGATACATTAGAACCAGGGATGGATTTGGTAGGGAAGATTTAATTGCGCATCTATTGTATAGGGCTGAATTATTATTTATCAAATTAATTTATACAAACTTATGACAAACAACAATACGCCACTTAACATCAAAGTAATAGCGGGTAGCACTCGCGAAGGCCGCTTTAGCGACAAAGCAGCCGCGTGGATAGCTGAAGAAATCAGGAGACAAAAAAGGGTCGCGGTTGAAATGTTAGACTTGCGCGACTACGATATGCCGTTTTTCAACGAGCCGACAAGTCCATCATTCAAACAAGAACCCTACAAAAATGAAGCGGTCGCGCGTTTTACAAAGAAAATTGAAGAAGGAGATGCTTTTGTTATTGTTACGCCTGAATACAATCACGGAACATCCGGGGTGCTTAAAAACGCGCTTGATTGGGTGTATCCCGAATGGAATAATAAACCAGTCGCCTTCGTGAGTTATGGCGGTGTCGGCGGAGCGCGCGCTGTGGAGCAATTACGTCTCAATGCCGTTGAGCTTCAAATGGCGCCGATTCGAGCAGCGGTACATATTCCCGGCGAGCAATATTTCCAAGTGCTATTTGGCAAAATGGACGCTAAAGAACTTTTTGCCTCTGTTTCAAAGCAAGCCGAAGATATGATTACACAGCTTTTTTGGTGGACCCGCGCGCTCAAAAACGCTCGCGGATAAAATAAAACTGACCTAAACCTTGCTTAGGTCAGTACTTACTTTATTCAGGAATTTCTGCAACAAATAGTATGAAAAAATTTTCTTTTACCAATTTAAAACCGTCAACTGTTTTTTTCGCACCAAATTCCCTATAATTTGATTGCCGAGCCCCGCAAACGGGGCGAGGCGAATTTGACAATTCCTCGCTGGTGCCGGAGGTGAGACTTGAACTCACAAGCCTTACGGCATACGATTTTGAGTCGTACGTGTATACCAATTCCACCACTCCGGCAATGAATGTAGTGTAATATAAAAATGAGTTTTTGTCAGGCTTATCTTTTGTGATATAATCTGAAAATAAAATCACAAAAATCATGAACGAAGAAAATAAATTTCATAATGATTCAATTTATTGGGTTGAACTTAATAAAATACGACCAAATCCGTATCAACCAAGACGAGAGTTTAATCTTGCAAAGCTTAATGACCTCGCGGATTCTATCCGCCAGTATGGTGTATTACAGCCACTAGTCGTTACGCGAAAAGAGCGTGAGACAGAAGACGGAGGTCTTTCCGCGGATTATGAGCTTATTGCTGGCGAAAGACGTCTAAGAGCTTCACAGATTGCAAAACTAACGTCTGTGCCAGTGATTATAAGAACGATGGAAGATGACGGCAGAGTAAAGCTTGAGATTGCTATTATTGAGAATATTCAGCGTGAAGATTTAAACGCCATAGACAGGGCTTATGCTTTTTCTCGTCTTGTAAATGAATTTGATTTTAAACATGGCGAAATCGGGCAAAAAGTCGGAAAGAGTCGAGAATATGTTTCTAACACAATACGACTTTTATCTCTTCCTGAAGAGGTACAACAGGCGCTTGCGGAAGGAATGATAGCGGAAGGTCATGCGCGACCGGTTATGATGCTCGCGGACAAACCCGCGGAGCAGATAACACTTTTCAAAGAAATAATGGCAAAGAAACTCACGGTACGTGAAGCGGAAGCTATCTCAAGAAGAGTGGCGTCAGATAGAGTGCGAAAACATTCACGAAGTTTTGACCCAGAAATGATTGAACTTGAAAACCAGCTCACAGAAACTTTAGGTACACGAGTACAGATTGAGAAAAGACAAGTTGGCGGGAAAGTCACTATTGATTTCTTTTCAGCAGATGACCTTCGAGGTATTTTGGATATTTTAAATAAAGACCAAAAGGAAGACGGACAAACACGCGTTGAAAAATTTATTGAAAATAACAGAGTAGAATTACGAGAACAAGAAGAAGCAGAAAATGAAGTAAAAACTATTCAAGAAAATGGCTCACCCGAAGAAATCAATGTTCCTATAGATGATAGGTCGGAAGATGAAAAAGAGATTGACGACGAAGACCTTTACTCCATAAAGAATTTCTCCATCTAGTCTTTTTTTGCCGTCTCGTTGCGTATATGCCTTTGCGCTACGGAAGTTTTTGTATTTTTAAGCCATTTTACCGTTGGGTGGCTTGATGGTTTTGTCTCTATGTTCACTATGTCTCCATTTTTAAGTTTCGTATCAATAGACACAAATTTCCCATTTACTTTTGCGCTTGACAAATGATTTCCAACATCAGAGTGCACGGCATATGCAAAATCAATGACGCTTGAATCCACTGGTAGGTCTATCACATCGCCTTTTGGTGTGAAAACAAAGACTCTGTAATTAAAGAAATCTGATTTAAGGTCGTCAAGAAATTCTTTTGACTCTGGTATGTTCCTTTGTTCTTCCGCAATTTGCTTAATCCATTTTGGTATCTTATCTACTGGATATACCGATATATCTTTTTTTTGTTTATTCTTTCTTTTTGTTTTTTCTTTAGATTCGTTTTCCGCATTATTTGTTCCATTGCGAAATTTTTTTATAGTATTAGCTATCCTTGAAGAAAATAAATCCCTCATCCATGCAAGATTTGATACTTTTTTCCGCTCTTCAAATGAACTTTTATATGAAATATGCGAAGCTATGCCATACTCTGCTTCTTTGTGCATTTCCTCCGTTCGTATTTGTATTTCTATAAGTTCACCATCACCTGTAAAAATCGTAGTATGCAAACTTCTGTATCCATTTGGGCGTGGAGAAGCGATATAGTCCTTTATCTTTCCAGGAAGTGGTTGCCAAACACTATGGATTATTCCAAGCGCCTGATAACAGTTACTTATTGTTGGTACTATAACACGAAGCGCCGATATATCTCTGATTTTTTCAATATTTCTATCTTTTCTTTCAAATTTTTTATAAAGACTATACAACCGTTTCATTCTATAATCAGTTCTAAATTTTATGATATTATTTTTTACCAACTCTTTTCTAAGCAACCTGTTAATTTTTGTAAGTTTTTTTAATGTTTCCTTACTTCTTTGTTTTCGTAAGGCGAGTATTTCTTTATATTTTTTTGGATGAATATACGGAAATGCCAAATCTTCAAGTTCTCCTTTCATTTGTCCCATACCAAGTCGGTCTGCTATTTGCGCGTATATCTCAAGTGTTTCGTGCGCATTTCTTTGCTGACTCTCTTGCGTATTGTGTTCTATTGTTCGCATATTATGAAGTTTATCGGCGAGTTTTATAATAAGGATACGAGGGTCTTGGGAGGTGACAACAAAAAGTTTACGTAAACTTTCCGCGTGCTTTTTTTGTCCTCTGTACCGTAGTAGTCCAAGTTCTGTAACACCAAGTACCAAACGATTAATCTCGTCTCCAAATTCTTCCTGTAGTTGCCCGCTCGTAACACCGACATCTTCAATACAGTCATGGAGAAGCCCAGCCGCTATCGTCTTTGCGCCCATTTCGAGCCCCGCGAGAATCTTTGCTGTCTCATATAGATGCACCATATACGGTTCCCCCGAGTTTCTTTTATGGTCGTTATGCGCCTTCTCCGCGAAAGAGTATGCTTTTGTGATAAGCTCTTTATCCTCGGGAGATACGAAGCCAATTAAATTTAATATGTCTTTTACGCTCATATTTTTATCATATTCCTTTAATTTTTGAATGGCAAATACGACTCATAGTTGTCATGCCACGCGTTATGTGACTCTTTAATAAAGGTTCCTTGATTTTTAAAAACTGACAACCGTTGTTGATTTTGATTTTTTGTTGTTATACCCCCCAACACTTTTCTTTTACAAATATCAATATCAATACACTATACCAGTATATTGGTACAACTATGCCAATATACTGGTATAGTGAATATAAAATATAAATTTTGGAACATGCTTAACTATGCCAGTATACTGGCATAGTTAAGTTGCGGGTTGCGGAATAAAATATGGTTATATTACAATTTATAATATAATGACTCACAATAAATAATAATGATTAATACTGTTTAACAATATATCTTCATACATAATCGTTATTATCCATCAAAATACTGGTTAAAAGAATTTTTACTGAAGTGATTTCTTTTAAAATCTTGAATTACGAAACACAAAAATTTATGGTCTGGTTGAGCAAAAACATTTT
>JBBTTR010000010.1:0-8850 GCA_038064155.1 Patescibacteria group bacterium
ATTTCATTCCGCAACCCGCAACTCAACTATGCCAATATACTGGTATAGTTATACCAGTATATTGGCATAGTGTTTTATTAATAAAAAAAATAATAATGTAACAATATAACAACTATTCCAGTATACTGGAATAGTTGTACCAATATACTGGCATAGTATATTGGTACAAGAAGAGTGACGGAGGTATAACGCGACATAATTTATTAAAGGGTAACATAACGCGCGGCGTGGCAACTGTGCCAGTATATTGGCATAGTTGTGAAATAAAATATTATCTCACTTCCCAATTAAGATTGGCATTTAAAGCGCCTGTTACTTTATACATAACCTCATTGATTTCCTCATCTGAAAGTGTCTTCTCTTGCGACTGAAATATCAGATTAAACGCGTAGGAAACTTTATCGTCTTTTTTAAATTCATCAAAGAGTTTTGTATTTACGAGCAAACCCCCTGATTGTTCTTTAATTACATTTAACACATCATCGCTTGTTTTATCGCTCGGTATCCATACCGCAATGTCTCGTAGCATAAAAGGGTATGGAGAAATCGGACTGTATGCAACATCTTTTGTCTTTTCAAATGGCTCGTATGAATTTGGCGGTTCAGGAAATTGCCCAAGAAGTTCGTCTAAATTAGTTTCAAAAATATTTTTTGTTGTTTCACCATTAATCTTTACACAAAGAAATCCTGATAATTTATTTATAGTATCGTTAATAAATTTTGAATTTTCAGAATATCCTATTCCTAAAGACGCGCGTTCTTCATTTTTGCTAAACACATTTCCTATTTCAAAAATCTTTATTTCATTTCCTTCAAGTAAAGGTATGTTTTTTATATTTTGTCGCAACGCAATCGCAAGTCCTGTCCGTAAATCCTTTCGTAAAAAGTTCTTGTCAGACGCAAATGGTTTTATCATCTCTACTTCCCCACTGTCTCTAAATGTATATGTAAAAACTTCAGAAAATCCTTCATCCACTAAAAAGTTTTTAATCTTAGTTATATAGTAGAATTTTTTATTAATCCTCGGCGCTTTTTTGGGCTTTTCTGGAAGCATCGCTTCAATATTTTTATACCCATAAATCCTACCGACCTCTTCTATGACATCCGCCTTTAATTCAAGGTCTTTTCTCTCATATGGCGGATTCACCACAAACCACTCTCCATTTAAGTCAAACTTAAATCCTAATCTGTTAAATATATTTTCTATTTCTTTTATAGATATATTAGACCCAAGTAGTTTGTTTATTTCGGACACAGATATGTTTATCTTTATCTCACTCCACTTGGTAATGGGGTTACCGAGTCGTTTAAGTTTAATATTTAAGATAGCGGAGAGTTCTCTAACGATACCATATTCGTCAGATGAATCGCTTGCGCGGTTTGGCAATACATCAATATAAAGAATATAGTCTCCACCAACCTCTTCAATATTTTCAACCTCATATGAATGGAGTGTTAAAGCTTCCGCCACTTTGTCCGCAGTTGGTAATTTCTCATCAAAATATTCTTGTAGTTTGTTGTAACTTGCTTCCATAATATTTTAAAATTGATTTACAAATCTTAAATCACCGTTATAAAGCAACCGAACATCGTCTATTCCGTATTTAAGCATTCCAAGACGGTCAATTCCGACACCAAAAGCGAAACCTTGGTATTTCTCTGAATCAATACCTCCCGCTTTAAGCACATTTGGGTGCACCATACCGGCTCCTAATACTTCTATCCAACCAGTGCTTTTACATATTGAACAACCTTTACCCTCACACTTAAAACATGACATATCCACTTCAATACCCGGCTCAACAAATGGAAAATAACTTGGCCTAAATCTTATGCCAACTTCCTTACTAAAAAATTTCTCAAGAAAAGTCTTTAGAACTCCTTTCAATGTTCCGAGCGTCGTAATCTCATCAATCATAAGACCTTCAAATTGATAAAACTGCGCTTCGTGAGTGGCGTCTGTCGCTTCATTGCGAAATACTTTACCCGGCACAATAATCCGTATGGGTGGTTTATTGTTTTCCATATAGCGAATCTGAGCATTGGAAGTATGCGTTCGCATTACGGTATTTTTTTTATCCTTCACCCAAAAAGTATCATGCATACCACGCGATGGATGATTTTTTGGAATATTTAACGCGTCAAAATTATAGTACTCACTCTCCATTTCTGGACCATAGGCAACTTCAAAACCCATATCATAAAATATGGCGTTTATATCGTTTATCATTTGTGTTATCGGGTGTAAATGCCCTTTTTTATTCTTATTCAAATCGCCCATATATTACATAAATATTAGCTTAAAAAGCGGGTATTTTCAATTACTTTGCCACTTGTACCGCTTCATCAAACTTCACAGAAAGAAGTTTGGACACTCCGTCAGAACCCATCGTAACGCCATATATTATACCTGCCCTGGACATTGTCTCGCGATTGTGAGTAATTAAAATAAGTTGAGAATATTTGGAAAGAGTTTCTATCATATCGCCATAGCGTTTTGAGTTTGCCTCATCAAGCGCGGCGTCTGTCTCGTCAAGCACTAAAAACGGGGGTGGATTAACTTGTGACATTGCGAACAAAAGCGCGATGGATGTCAACGCGCGCTCACCGCCTGAGAGCATTACAAGACCTTTCGTTTTTTTGTTTGGTAAACTTATAAAAATATCAATTCCTTCTTCTCCATCTCCATTTTCTTCATCAATTTCCACTGACAGATCGTCCATAATATCCGTATCTAACTTCTTTTTTTTCTTTTCTTTTATCACGGACAAACTAGCTTGTCCGCCTCCAAACATAAGTGAAAAGAAATTTTGAAACTCTTTGTTTATTTTTTCAATTCCTTCTTTAAATTGCGCGCTCAACTTATCTTCCAAGTCTTTTATAAGATTTTGAAGCGCTTGCGCGGACTTTTCCAAATCTGCAATCTCACGCTCCAAAAACTCGTCTCTTTCTGTCGCTTCTTTATATTCTTTCATTGTGTCCTCTCCGGAACCGCCGCCAAATTCTTCCAAACGTATCTTTATTTTTTCAATCTTTCTTCTCCGATCTTCTTGCGTTTGCCGTTCCTCTCTAACAATCTCTTCAGTATTTATTCCTAAATCAAATTTATCATAATCAAGCGCCGCGCGCCCCATCAATACCGCAACTTCTTGAAGCTCCATTTCAAAATCTTGCTTTTTGTGAGCCATGTCACTTTCCATACTTTCAAGGCGACTTAGGACATTTCTGAGTTCTGATTGTCGCGACATTATACTAAACACTTCCCGTTCTGCTTTCCTGCTATCATCTTTTCCAGTTTCAATTTCTTTTTTCAAAGCATTGTATTTTTCATTGTATGAAAACGCTTTTTTGGACACATCCGCAAGTTTTGCGTCCAATTGTATCTTTTCATCATTCAACTTTTGCAGTTCGCTGTAATCAATTTCTGTACTCTTCTCTCCTGAAAAAGTCTTAGATATAAAATCTCTTATTATTGAGCCAACAGTACGCAGTATATTTTTTACTTCCGTAATATCAGTCTTACCTTCTACATCATCAAGTTGTGAATATACTTGCTCAGCAACTTTATTAAGCTCGCTATAACTCACTGTACGATTCTTAATTACCTTACGCGCTTCTCTCTCTTTTTCAACGCGTCTTTCTTCTCCCGCCACCTGCCCTTCAATGTGTCCAAGCTCACGCGTAAGTATATCCTTCCGCGCGCGTATATCAGCCAAACCTTTTTCTATTGCAATAAGCTCTTCAGTCTTTTCATCACTCTTTGATGAATTAGCTAAAATTTCTTTTGCTTTTTGTAATCTATCTTCAAGCACACCCAGTTCTTCTTCTGGAGCTTTTCTTTCTTCTGCTATTTTATTTTTATTGTATGAAATATACTCACTCTCTCTTTTTAAATACTCTAGAGAAAATCCTTTCAGTTCTTCTCTCATTGCTATGGACTTCTCCACCTTTTCAATCTGTCTCTTTAAAAACCTAATATGCGGGGCTATCTCTTTTCTCAATAATTCAACTTGCGCTATATTATCTTCTGTTTTCTGTAATTTTCTTTGACTTTCTTGTTTTTTATATTGAAATACCTTTAGCCCGAGCGCGTCTTCTATCATCTCTTTACGCTCTTTGATGTTTGCATTCAAAATTCTGTCCGCCTGCCCTTGCGAGATTATATGGTGCCCTGATGAACCTATATTTGCGGATGCTAGGAGTTCTGAAACATCGCGAAGGCGTACTTGTGAACCATTGATGAAGTATTGGTTCACGCCGTCTCTATGCACCACACGCTCTATTACAACCTCATCAAAATCAATATCCAAAAATCTTTTTGTATTATCAAAAGTTACTTTTACAGACGCTCTATTTGACCGCCCTATGTTTTTTGAGCCGTTGAATATCAAATCTTCCCCGCGTTTACCGCGGAGTGACTTGATGGACTGCTCACCGAGCGCGAACCTAAACGCCTCGGCGACATTTGACTTACCAGAGCCATTCGGACCGACAATACCAGAGATATCAGATGTAAAATCAAAAACACCCTTTTTCGCGAAGGATTTGAAACCAGAAAGTTCTAAAGACTTTAAATACATTGATACTATTATACAATTTTTCAGACAAATAAAAAAACCTCATGGTTTTTTTGCGCACTTTCTTTAAACTCTTTATAAGGCCTTTTTGTTTTTAATAGGTTATTGATTTCTTGTTCTGTTGCTGATAATAAAGTGTTTAACTATATATATCAAGCCCAGCCTTTTGTCTCTAACGCATTCTGCGCTGCGGCTTGCTCTGCTTCTTGTTTTGATTTTCCTTCACCTTGGGCTATTTTCTCTTCATCAAGATATACTCCGACAATGAAGTTCTTAGCGTGGTCCGGTCCTACTTCTTGTACTGTTTTGTACTGTGGAGTAATACTTTCCCTTTCCTGTGCAATTTCTTGAAATGAACTTTTAGCATCTTGCCATAAACCTTTTTCAACTATTTCATCTGTGAGCGGAAATAGATTTTTCGCGATAAAATTTTTCACAGCGTCGTATCCTTGGTCAAGATAAAGCGCTCCCACAAACGACTCAAAAGTATTCGCAAGTATGTATTGTCTTGCGCGCCCCGTGTCTTTTGCTTCACCTTTTGAAAGTAGCAGGAAATCATTCATCTCAAGCTCGCCCGCGACATTTGAGAGCGTGGCGGTATTTACAAGCGCGGCGCGATACGAAGTCAGGTCTCCTTCTGTTTTTTTAGGATATTTCGCATAAAGGTATTCTGTAACCACGAGCTCAAGCACGGCATCTCCCAAAAATTCCAATCTTTCATTGTGGTCCATTTTTAGACCTTTGTTTTCGTTTAAATATGAGCGATGCAAAAACGCTTGCATAAGCAAGTTTTTATTTTTAAAAATGATTCCGATTTTATTTTCAAATGTATTAAAAATATTCATGATTCTTGATTCATTATTCATAATTCTAAAAATGGCTTTTCTATTTTTTTAATAATATATTTACCGCTTTCGTCACTAAAGGAAGTATATCGTCATAAAAATTAAGGTCAGCTATATCCTCCAACTTAAACCACTTAGCGTCATCAAGTCCTCCGGATGAACCAAGTGTAAGCTTTTCATATTTCGCTTCACCTAGAAAATAATTTACTTGTTTTCGTTTCTTGCCAATCTCTGGATCGTTCGCGATATATTCATTTTCACCAAGTTTTTCTTTAATCTTTATGTTTACACCAAGCTCTTCTTTTATCTTACGCATAGTTGTCTTTTCAACATCTTCACCTTCATCTATGCGTCCTTTTGATAAAGTCCAATGACCAAACACATCGTGCACGAGCGCGAGATAAATATCTTTTTTATCTTTTGCGTATACTACCGAGCCGCCAAGTTTTTCAATTGGCATTTTTTCGTAAGGAATATCTTTTATTTTCTTTTTAGAAACTTCATCTTTGCCCGGCTCGCCCATTTCCTTATACACAGCTCCTAACACGCCGTTTACAAACCGTCCGCTACTCTCACCACCAAATGTTTTTGCAAGCTCAATCGCTTCATTGATAGCAACTTTCGCGGGCACTTCTTTTCTGTCCGAAAATAGTAGCTCGTACAGACCGATGCGAAGAATATTTCTATCAACAATTGAAATATTGTCTATAGGCCACTCTGGAGCCGCTTTTTCTATAATATTGTCTATATCTTTTCTTTTTTCAAGAATATTATCTATTAGCTTCTGAATAAATGAAAAATCACCTATTCCGGGCGCGAATTCTTCAGAGTTCCGCAGAAGCGCGGTTTTAGTGTCTTTTATTTTTCCTTTTCCGCTAACAAGTCCGTTGAAATCAAATTCAAACAATGTTTGCAGTACTATAGACCTTGAAAGGTGCCTGTTCATGCTATAAAAATGAACTTAATTAATATAATAATATATTAACACTTTATATTTAAAATTACTTCTTAGACAACTCTGTCGCGCTAAGCGCTTTGTCTTCTGTCTGTTCTGGCTCTTGTGTCGCTTCTTCATTTCTTTCTTTTACTTTAGATTTTGCTTTTTCCCGCTTTTTCTCAATCTTTGCGACTACATCCACCACTACTCTACCTCTATATCTACCGCATGAGAGACACACGCTGTGTCTTTTAGCGGGAGTTTTACAGTCTGGACACAAAGAAAGTCGCGGCTCTTTGAGCGCGTGATGTGACCGCCTATTGGCAGTATGGCTTCGTGTATGTCTCATTCGTACTGTCATAGGGAGTACTATATCAAAAACCGCCATTTTTGGCAAATTGATTGTTGAACTGTGGGTTAGGGTACTGTAAGGTTGGTACTATATCTATTCTATCTTATCTTTCTTTGACTTTAAAAATATTTTTAAGTACCTATACAATGCGTACGCATTGTATAGGTACTTATTTAATTGGAGAATTTTTTAGAAAAGTTCGTCTGTGAATAGCGCAAATCCCATGTTTTTCTATCATTTCGTAATGCACTTTTGTGCCATAGCCTTTATGCTTCTCAAAACCGTATTCTGGATACTTTTTGGACAAATTTACTATATATCTGTCTCTACTTACTTTTGCGATAATTGAAGCAAGCGATATTATTAGTTCTTTTTCGTCTCCTTTTATGATAGTCTTTTGGTTTTTGAATTTTTTTGGCGCTTTTAAATTTCCATCTAAAAGAACAACACACTCATCAGACTTCATTTTAAATTCTGAAAATATTTTTTCTATAGCTTTGTTTATTGCGTATACAATTCCATAAATGTCTATTACTTTTGCACTTGAAAATCCTATTGAAAAATTCAATACACCAGCTTTCTTTTTTACTTCTATAATTTTAAACCATTCCTCTCGTTTTTTTTCAGACAATTTTTTTGAATCTCGTCCAGTTAATGTTTTTTCACTCTCTTTCTTAAACTTTTTATATTCTTCTTTTGAAAAAAGAACCGCCCCCACAGACACAGACCCAGCAAGCGGTCCCCGTCCCGCCTCATCTATTCCAATAATGTATTTATAATTCATTAAATTTATACTTTTCCTCTTAATCGTGATGCTTGGATTATTCTGTCTACACCGAGCGCAAACGCCGCGTTACGAAGTGAGATGCCTTTTTCTTTTGACATTTTCCAGACAGCTGTAAACGCTTTTACCATTATCAGCTTTAGTCTTTCTTGTACTTCCTCCTCTGTCCAATAAAAACCGTTTCTGTTTTGTGTCCATTCAAAATATGAAGTAGTTACACCGCCGGCGTTAGCAAGTACATCTGGAATTATAGTGACACCCTTATCTCTAAGTATTTCATCTGCCTCTGGAGTTGTAGGACCATTTGCAAGCTCCAAGATAATTTTTGCCTTTACATCTTTTGCGTTTCCTTTGTGGATCTGACCATCGAGCGCGGCGGGGATAAGTATGTCACAATCCATTGTTATAATATCTCCATTTTTTATAATCTTTGCATTGTCTCTTTCAAGCTTTTCCAAATCACATACAGTACCCTCACAATACATATGAGTAAGGTCGTCTTTCTCGTGCTTTACTTTGATAGCATGCTCTGGATCAATGCCTTGACTACTATACACGCCACCCTTACTGTCTGACACTGCAACTATAGTGTAGCCCATACAGTGAAGTATTTTCGCAACATTGCTACCTGCATTACCAAAACCTTGTACTGCAACCGTTAAATCCTTTTTCTTTGGAAAAATTGTATTTATAAACTCGGCAAGTACATATGCGCCGCCTTGCGCCGTAGCGCTATCTCTCCCGAGGCTTCCGCCAAGTTCTATCGGCTTACCTGTTATAACCCCCGGTTCGCTTCTACCAACTGTCTTTTCATATTCGTCCAGCATTATCGCCATAATGCTCGGATTGGTATAAACATCTGGCGCTGGAATATCTTTATCTATTCCTATATCATTTGCGAATGCGCGCGCGAATGCGCGCGCCACTTTTTCAATATCATGCTTACTCATATGCTTTGGGTTAAACTGCACACCACCCTTGGCACCACCAAACGGTATATTCACTACCGCGCACTTGATAGCCATAGCGGCAGAAAGCGCTTTAACTTCATCTATATCCGCATCTTCATGAAAACGAATACCCCCTTTGTATGGACCACGCGCATTATTAAACTGTACTCTGTACGCGTTAAGTTCTTTTTCTCCTTCTTCAAAATCAACTTTAATTTTTTTCTCTATAGTATTTGCGGGTTTACGCAAAATATCAGATTCTTCTTTTGAAAGACCTAATATGGAAACCGCTTTTTCTAAGTTTGATAAATAGTTTTGAAATGGCGTGTTTTTCATATCATTTTAATATTTTATCTTGAATTACGAAACACAAAAATTTATGGTCTGGTTGAGCAAAAACATTTT
>JBBTTR010000011.1:0-5688 GCA_038064155.1 Patescibacteria group bacterium
CGGAGGAGGCGACAAAGTTTGCGGCTGTTGCCGTGGATGTGGCCGTGAGAGTTGACATAAGCGCATCGCCTCCAGTGAATACCCCCGAACCCGCGATGGAGAGAGTTCGGTATGGAGATGTTGTGCCGATGCCGATGGAGCCCTCTATAATCATCCCATTACTTGGTGCCGCTGTCGTGTCATAGCTTGCTCCAATAGTTGCGCCGCCCGATACCGCTAACTTTGACCCTGGCGCCACTTCCCCGATACCCACATTGCCCGTATCCCCTTCCACAACAAACGCTGAAGTGTCAATGGTAAAGTCATCTCCTGATGCTGTTCCAAGATTTATGTCAAAAACACCGCCTGTATCAATAGTCAGCGAGCGGGAAGCAAGGAGAGTAGTTCCACCCAAGTCTATTGAAGTGGCTGATGTGATGACGCCGTTGTCAAACGCCACTCCTTCAACTTGAACCTGTTGTCCCGCGGTTGCTGTTATGGTTAGAGGGCTTGCCGCGCCGTCAGATGAAATAGTGTCAAGAGCGATGTTTCCTACATTTGAGATATTGTTGTCGCCCAAGTCAAGGAGATTGCTTAAGTATGTATTGTGGGCGACTATATCATTGCCGATGAAGTTGTGCGTGCCTTCCACTTCTATATCGTAAACATCTTCTTCTGTCGCTTCGTCTATTGATACAATACGGTCAAAGAAAATATCATTGTCCACAGGTTCATATGGAATGCTTGACAAATCTTTTTGTGAGGAATATAATGAATTTAATAACAGTACCCCAGGCTCAAAGCTTGGGGCTTTTTTATTCTCAAGTTCAATATCATCTTTTATGCGATTTAGATAAAGATGAACTTTCTGCCTTAACTCCCATGCCATATTGTCTTCAAATCCCACAAAAGCTATTTTTTTGCCATTAGCTGAAACAGAATCGGCAAGGTCGTTAAAATCACTGTCACCGCTTAATAAGATTACAGTATCAATGTCTTTCATCGTTTTTGCTATATCTGCAGCTATTTTAACATCAACATTTCCCTTCTTTTCAAATTTACCTTTCGCGACTTCAATATATTTTAACGGTTTAGCAATTACATTGACTATATTTTTGATATTTTCAAGATACTTTATTGTGGGTTCATAAGCATTATCTGTTTTGTCCGGCATTGCAAGATAGAAATTCATAAACTGAATATCAAATGAATGTGAAAGGATTTCTTTAAGTTTACTGTAATCTATTTTCCACCCAGCTTTTTTCTGAGCATAAAACATATTCGCATTGTCAATAAATACGCCGACTTTCGGTTTTTTCGCTTCAGTCTTCTTGTTCGGCGCCGCAACAGACATACCCTCTTTCAGGTCGGAAACTTTTGTCCAACCATTTTCCGTAAGATATGGATGATTAGCTGTTGTGCAAATTGTCCTGCCTGATGAAGTCTTTAGAGTGTATGTCTGCTTTACTCCCATATACATCAGCTTATTGACTCTGCTCCAGACGAGCTTGCCGGTCTTTTTGTCAAACGATTGTATTTCATCGTCTTCTTTTATATTGACAATTTTTACTTCTTCGTAAACATACTTTTCGTCCCAGCTTGTGGCTTCGGAGTTTTCAATATCTTCATCAGTCTCATCTTTTCTTCTTCTCCTTCTTCTGCGAAGCTTCGTGTCTGCAGTAACACATTGGCCGGCTATTGTGATTCCTCCCGCGAATGTTGATGTCGCCGACGCGGAGGAGGCGACAAAGTTTGCGGCAGTTGCCGTGGATGTGGCCGTGAGGGTTGACATAAGCGCATCGCCTCCAGTGAATACCCCCGAACCCGCGACGGAGAGAGTTCGGTATGGGGATGTTGTGCCGATGCCGATAGACGTCCCAAAATACCCTGTCCTCCACATTAGTTGTGGTGAAGGACTTCCGATGTCAAGAATATTATCAGCTGTTGGAATAAGTGATGAACCTATGCGTGAGTTGAAATATGTTATGTCGGTGGTTGTCGCATCTCCCAGTGTTGTGTTTCCTTCAACTGTGAATGTCGCGGCAGTTGTTGTTGAAAGAGTTGTACCGCCTACTGCTGTTACGGACCTTGCGAACACATCGCCTTCCGCGTCAATGAGGAATTTTGCGTTGCCGTTTACCGCAAGCGCAAAAAGGTTTGTGTCTACTCCTGCTGAAGAAGGGTTGATGTAGAGGGATGCATTTGTAGGTTCTGCTCCTGAAACATCAACCACCCATGCTCCAAAGCTATGGGGTATTACTGGAGTAAATGTGACACCAAGTTGTCCCGCGATTGTTGAGGTGGCTGTTGTTGATGTGGCGATGAATGATGAGAATGTTAGCGCGCCGTCAAAAACTCCATTGCCCGCGACAGATAATGTCGCGTAAGGTGATGTCGTGCCAATACCGACTCTGTTGTTAGTTGAATCTACATACAGTGTGCTTGTGTCAACGGTAAGGTTGCCTGATACGGTGAGAGCGCCGGAGATATTTCCACTTGATGCGGTAAGCCCTCCGCTTGCTGTAAGTAAACCGGAGAATGAACCGCTTGTTCCGGAGAATGATGAACTTTGTATTGTTGAGTTTGAAATTGTTACACTTCCTAATTTGTCTATTTTGTTTGTTTGTCCGATTACTTGATAGTTGTTTATTATGTTTCCCGCATTTGTGGATGTCAGACTGTACATATCGGAGTAGAGTTTGTTTTGTGACTGTTGTATTGCTTCGTTTAACTGTTCCGGAGTAACACCGCTTACCGTAAGCACGCGTTCTGTTTGTACGATACGCTCTATGACTGGTTGGTTTATGATTGTCTTTAGCGTTTCGTTTACAACAATAGCTTTCTCTTGAGTGTCTTTTTTAACAATGTTTTCTTTTTCTTCAGCAGTTTTATCTCCATCCATTTTTACCAATACAATGTCTTCTAAATTGTTACCGCATACGCCAAGTTCGGAGAATTTACCGCATAACACGCTATTGATGGTTCTGTTTACATAAAGCGCTTCGTCTTTGATTGTTGATTTTATATTACCAACAATACTTGCAAATACATTCGCTCGTATGTTTTGCAGGTCATTGTATGAAGTAAATATATTCATCACAGATGCAAGAGACCTTGTAGCTGTGTTTCTTATACCGGAGTTTATAGAAGCAAGTGAATTATTTATCGCGCTGGCAAGATTATTTTTTAAATCTTTCCACGCGTCGTTGTCACCTCTTGCAAGTAAATATGTGTTCTTTGAAATCTGTAACGCAAGAGGTTTTGTTTTGTTCATACCTTTGTGCACATTTAGCGCCACATCCTCGCCAGCGCTTTTGATTGCAAAAATTGATGTCGCTGAAAATTTTGCAGGGTCAAATTTTGAAACTGCATCCAAGCTTGTTGCGACAATTTGCGAAATCTTTCTTAAACCTACTTTTGCAATATCGGTATTACTCGCAAAATATCCGCCGAACACAAATGTGACAGCCACTGTAAATGCAAAACTTTTTTTAAACAGTTCTGTTTTTAAAACTTCAGATGTTTTTGATTTAAATGCCTCAAAAACTTCACTTACCTTTCTATCTCTTTCGGCAGACTTTAAATCGCTTACTCTTTTATTAGATAATTTTTCGTGAAGTTGCGTTTTTTGTATTTTATTGCCTTTTATAAAATCTTGCAGGGAACATTCTTCTATATACCAAGTTTTCCCAATTTTCTTTCCAAGAATTTTTCTTTGTCGCGCAAGTCTAGCTATGTAATCGTTCGTGTATCCTGAAATTTTTCCAGCATATATGGAAGAAAGATATTTTTTATTGTCTATTACTAATTTTTTATCCATGTCTTTTAGAATGTCTCTTTGTATTTTTTTGTGAGAGCCGAATTACCTATATTTTACAACAAAAATAAACCATAAAGGACATTTCTAGTGGCTTAAATGTGGATAACTTTTATATGTTCGTTCTGACGAAATGTCTTTTAATTTTGTAAACCCAAAATTATGATTTTTGATGAAAATAAAATCTACTATTTGAATCTAATACTTAATTATCAAGGAAGTTTAGCTATTGACCTAAGCAAGGTTTAGGTCAGGTAGGAGCGGAGCGACTGTGGAGGTTTGACCTAAGCGTGGAGAAGTCAGCCCTTTCTTGTCTTCAAATATTCAAAAATAGAGTAAATAATACTGTTTTAAATATAAATTAAGCGCATAATAATGCTTAAAATACATAAATAAACGCTAAATAATGTATTTGAGCAGTTAAACAAATGTTTTAGTACTTATAATATACAAAAATTTATGAATATATATACTTATGAAAAAGAAAAAATTAGAAGTAAATAATAAATGTAACTATCTTTTTAACACCAAATGTGGTGTAATGCGATTTGATACAAAATTTTTTAATTTCTGTAAAAGCTTGTGAAATAAAGACATTTCGTCTATTATTTTTATAGCCATAATATTGAATGGCGAAATATCTTTATTTTACAATGTTTACAAATATTAAATTTATTTATGTTTAATATTAATTTACATATAACTAATAATAAAAATTAGCGCTTTTTAGGCGCTTTTTTTATTATATAATTTTACCCTACATTTATATTAAAGCCATTGGAGCTCAATTTTGAGCTTAATTTTATATAGAGTTTTTATATAAATTAATTTTAAGAAATAGCTATAAAGACGAACAATTAGAAAGAAGTTGTGGATTAAGAAGAGTATAATTTTTTTAATTAGATAGCAAAATGAATGATTTTGTCTTATATAAATATTGGAATATATAACTATCTCGTCTAAACGAGATTTTATTAATCTAATTAAAAATTAAAGAAACTTGCGACATTAGCTAACTGAAGCTTTTTATTTATATCAGTTTTATCTGAAGATACATACTTCAAAGATTGTTGTAGCGTGAGTGTGCCAGCTACCAATAGTAATCCAACTATTATTACAACGGAGGCCAATACTCTTACCATAGGAAACCGTATAGGAGCTTTCTGAAGAGCAAGACCTCTTCTCTCTATAACGCGATGACTTGGTCTAACTATAACTTTCCTATTTGCGCCCCTTAAATCAATGGTAGGACTCTCAACCATTCTAAGTACTGATATTAATTCTTCTTTATCATTACTTTTATCCTCCACTATCGCTATAGGTTCTTCTACACCATCTTCTACTTTTAATGTTTTGTTTATTTGAACATTATTAAAGCGTTCATCGTTGCTGTAGTACATTGGCTCTAGTTCAATTTTACTATACTCTACTCTGCGTACTCCTTGCATTTGTTCTTTTTTAAAACTCTTTTTTTGTCTCTCTATATCCCTCTCATTAATATACCAGTTTCTCCCAACAAATCTACAGTTTATTTTATCGGCGCGACAAAGCTGACCAAGATAGTCAGTTGTATATCCTGCTATCTTCCCCGCTCGTCTAGACGAGATATACTTATTTCCTGCGAAAATTAGTTCATCCATAATACTTATTATTATATCCTACTCTTGAAACTGTCTGTAATTGACCTATGTGGAAAAGTCTAAAAAATCGCCAAATATTTGACGATTTTAAGCGCGCGCGAAACATGGTTTTACTCAAAAGTCTTACGCAGTCTTGTCGCGACAGAACAAGCAAAACAAAATTCGCCGCTGCGAATTTATCTGAGGAAAAGCTATGCGATCTTGAATTACGAAACACAAAAATTTATGGTCTGGTTGAGCAAAAACATTTTA
>JBBTTR010000012.1:0-2312 GCA_038064155.1 Patescibacteria group bacterium
GCTCGAACCTCCTCCTCCAAAACAAATTAGTGCGCGCCAGCGCGCCAAAAATTCAAGATTTTGCGGGGGGAAATCAGTGGGACGCGCTTTGCGCGTCCCACCAAAAAGTCGGTGTTTTGTCTGAAAGTCTGATTCTGGAGCCACCTGTCAGATTCGAACTGACGACCTATTGTTTACAAAACAATTGCTCTACCAACTGAGCTAAGGTGGCAACTTTTCTAAATCAGGAGCATGAAATTCAAAATACGAAACAATATCTAAATTAGAATGCCTAAAATTCAAAATCAAAATTATAGTTTTGTATATTTGAATTTATTATTTTAAATTTGTTTGTTATTTCATTCTTCGTGCTTCAAATTTATTTTCTATCCGAATGTCTTTCATATTTTGAGACATTCTTCAGATAATGTGACGCATTGCCATTCTTGTTCACAACACCTTTTCCTTTTATAAAGTTTATAACTCGTATAAGTTTTCTCTCCGCAAACTTCACACCACCGAGCGCAAAATGACTAATATGATATGCCGTGTGATGCGTTATCTCTTTTGAAAGATGCTTTCCTTTTGTAGGAATATGACTTTTAAGTGCAATAAACCATTCCACGACTACCTTATCTGCTTTAAAACGAGCATTACGCAGGATAGTTTTCCCTGCTTTTATTTCCCAGTTTTTAAATGCTATCATGCCAACTATAGCTATGAAAGCAACCGCAAATGAAAATATAGATGTCATATATCAGATTTAAATTCTACCTTTATGCTATAAATCTTGCAAATTCTGTTACTTGAATTCTCTCTCCAAACTTCTGCGTAGCAGCTTCAATAAGTCCTTTTATCGTAGTATTTGAGTCTTTAATAAACGCCTGCTCAAGCAAGATTTTATCTTTGAAATATGAATCAATTTTGCCTTTCAATATCTGTTCTTTCATTTTTTCCGGTTTTCCTTCTACTTCTTTTGCAAATACCTCTTTTGCGGTATTTATCTCATGCTCTGTGATTTCCTCTTTATTTATAAACTTTGGATTTGTTGCCGCGATGTGCATTGCAATATCGTATGCAAGTTTTACAAACCCTTCATTTTTTGCAACAAAGTCAGTCTCGCTTGAAAGAAGCACCATTGAGCCAACATTACCAGAGTTATGTATATAAGATTGCACAACTCCCGCTTTAAGATCCCGCCCTGATTTTTTGTCTGCAACAGCACCACTTCTCTTTTGGAGGATTATTACCGCCTTTTTCATATCTCCTCCTGCTTCTTCAAGCGCTTTTTTACACTGAATTATAGATATTCCTGTTTTTTCTCTTAATTCTTTTACTTGCTCTGTTGTTACCATATTTAGTATTTTAATGTATTAGTAATTAGTATGTTAGTACTTGTTATTTTAATTGGAAATGTGCGAAAAGGCAAAGCCTTTTCGCACATTTAAATTTAAAATTCTTTATTCTAAATTTTTACTCTTCGTGCCCTCTTTGTAGCTTGCAATTATTTCATCTATAAAGAATTTAATACTTGCTTGTGTTGCATCATTTGCAACAATAGGATAATCAACATTGTTCAGATTACTATCTGAATTTAAAAGTCCTATTACAGGAATATCTTTTTGCTTTGCTTCACGAATAGCTATATCTTCTCTTTTTGTATCGACTACAAACAGCGCGTTTGGTATTTCTGTCATGGACTTAATGCCAAAAAAGTTTTCTTTTAAATTGTTTATTTCACGATTAAGCATCACTTGTTCTTTTTTTGTATACTTCTGTGCAAGTTCTCCCTTATCTTTCTTTGAAGAAAGATCTTCCATTTTGTTTATTCTTTTTTTGATTTCTGAAAAGTTTGTAATGGTACCACCTATCCATCTACCTGTAACATGTGGCATACTTATTGAGATAGCTCCCTCTTCTATTGCACTTTTTGCTTCATTTTTACCACCAACAAATAATATTGTTTTCCCTTCACTTCCTAGCTTTTTAGCAAATTCTTTTGCAGAAGTTAAAAGATCATTTGTTTTTTCAAGGTCAATAATTTCTACCCAGTTTTTAGCACCGAAAATGTATGGCTTTATCGATGGGTGTCGGCGAGATTTTGAATAGCCATAGTGAGCTCCAACAGCAAACATACGGTCTATAATGCCCGCATTTTTATTAGATTCTTCCTTTTTACCCACTTCTTTTGTTTTCATATAATACTCACGATACTACCAGACTACTCACCTCTTTGCAAGAGAGCTATAAACATTTTCATACGATATATCGTATGAAAATTGACTAAGTTCACATACATATTGCACTCATTAACTAAATGGGCGCATGAGAAT
>JBBTTR010000013.1:0-12518 GCA_038064155.1 Patescibacteria group bacterium
TGATGAGTAACTTCATCTTAAGGGGACCATAGTTAATTCTCGTTTTTTCATCACAAAAAGTTGACATTTTGATGTAATCGTATATAATAGCCGTAGCAGAAAGTCGAAATCCTGCTAGATTATAAGTAAGTCAAAGACATTTTAGTAATATGGAAAAAGATCAAGCATTTCTAGAGTTTACAGTAAAAGAATTAGTTGATAATCCAAGTGATGTAAAAGTTACAAGAACTGTTGATGAAATGGGAGTACTTTTAACTCTTGATATCAACGCGGAAGATATGGGAAAGATTATTGGCCGACAAGGAAACACCGCTAAAGCCATCCGAACACTTCTACGAGTAGTTGGAATGAAAAACAACGCTCGCGTTAATCTTAAGATTAACGAACCAGAAGGTGGGAAAGGTCCGGCTTTGCGAAGTGTGGATCAGGCAATGGAAGACCTAAAGGTCTAAATTATTTTAAAATAGATAAAAAAGAAAAAACTATGATACTCTAATATCATAGTTTTTTCTTTTAATATTTTTTAATTTATCAAAATCTGATTCATCTCTTTTTTGCTAAACACGCAAAAGAAGGAGATGATGATTTTCTAAAAATTTGCTTTACTCGTTAAGAAAATCTATCATGAATTTTCACATAATTACATTATTTCCCAACGCATTTGACTCATATATAAATGAGTCCATTATCGCGCGGGCAGTGAAAGATAAAAAGATAAAAATAAAGTTTTATAATCCGCGCGATTTTACAAAAGACAAGCATAGAAGAGTTGACCAGAAGCCATATGGGGGAGGGCCTGGTATGGTTCTAGAAGCAGAAGCTACACTAAAGGCTATTGGTAAAGCGATAGGAAAGAAGAAAAAAGTGAAAATTATTTTTTTAGCACCCAATGGCAAGCAGTTTGATAATATTTATGCCAAGAAACTTTCAAAAACTTACAAAGATGTAGTGATAATCTCTGGGCGATATGAAGGTATAGACGCTAGAGTAAGAAAGATACTTAAAGCGGAAGTCATAACTGTAGGTCCGTATGTTTTGACCGGCGGGGAATTACCAGCGATGATTATCTTGGATGCGGTGGCGAGACAAATTAAAGGCGTGCTCGGCAATGTTGAATCAATAGAAGAAGAAAGAATTTCAAGTTCTGATGTTTACACACGCCCAAAGGTTTTGGAATTTAAAGGTAAAAAATACCATGTGCCAAAAGTACTTTTGTCAGGACATCACAAAAAGATTGATGAATGGCGAGAGGGGAAATAAAATTTACAAATCATCAAATAAAATATCTATCGCGAGCGCCGCGGTCAAGGAGAAGTTTTTTACACAATCTTCACTTTCAAGCTTTAATCTTTTGTACACATGCCATACGGCTATAGCGACAATAGGTGGTTGTAAGATATAAGAAGTTTCCGCATCTCTTGGAGATTTGTCGGTAACATTTTTTGAATCCCACAAAAACTTGATACAAAATACCTAATACTTTATACTTAATATTATGTTAAAAAACTTTCTAATGAAAAAGATGCTTAAGTCACAGTTCAAGGGCGTGCCGGAGGCAGAGCAAGACAAGATTATAGGTGTGATTGAGAAGAATCCACAACTTTTCCATGCAATTGCGCGGGAGGCGCAAGCGAAAATAAAAGAAGGAAAAGACCAAATGACGGCGATGATGGAAGTTACGCGGAGTCATCAGGAAGAATTAAAGAAAATAATGTAATATAGTGGATATGGATATTCATTCAATTCTTTTAATTACGCATCTTATAGGAGTAGCGCTCGGTGTTGGAGGCGCGACATTTGCCGGCATACTTTATTTGAAGGCAATAAAAGACGGGCACATTGACCCGATGGAAGGAGAGTGGCTCTCTGTTGTATTTACAGTTCTGCGAATTGGTTTGGTTATTTTGGTGATTTCCGGATTTGGGTTTTTCTTAGAGTATCGTTTTACTGGACAAGAAGAACGACTCATTGACCCGCGACTTTGGGCAAAAATGACCATTATCTTGGCACTCGTATTCAACGCGATTCTGATACAGATGAGAAAGATACCTATGTGGCTTGGAGAATCGCTCTCAATAACATCTTGGTATGGCGCGCTTGCGCTTGGTATAATGCAAAACGCGGATTATTCATATTTTACATTTTTGATTTTTTACGCGATTGGAGTGATTATTGTGATAGGAATATTATCAGTAATTAAAAGATTATATTTGGGTAAAATAACTTCATGACACAATCTCTCTCAATATTTTTAAGCATACATGTATTTATTGGCGTAACAGGCATCATAGCTTCTTACGCAACACTCATCTGGCTTTTCAAAAGAAACATTCCTATTCGTCTACTAAAAATTTCTTCACTCACAGCTTTTATTGCGTACATTGCAACATGGTTAACTGGCGGATATTACTATGTCCTTTATTATGGAGGTAGTGTTAAACCGATTATAAAGAGCGGTCCTACGCCGTGGGCGCATTCCATAATAATGGAAGTGAAAGAGCACATATTTCTTTTTCTCCCAGTTCTTGCCTTTGTAATTTTACTAGTCATATGGTTGAAAGGGAATAGTTTAGAAAAGAACAAACCGCTTCGCAACGCGCTCGCGCTTGTTGTTTCAATCACGCTTCTGATAGCGGTGCTTATGGCGCTTGGCGGGATAGTAATATCAGGAGCTGTAAGATAAGTATGAATAATAAAAAAAACAAAATCATAAGTTCATTTGCCATAGCGGGAGTCGTTGCAATAGTATTTATTGTATTTGCTACAATCTTCGGAGAGCTTTATAGTCCTTTTAAAGATTGGTTAAAGGTTATTTTTAATCATCATTGGATAGGTAAGGGAATCATATCTATTGTAATATTTTATGTATTCGGATTTTTAGGATATTTCAGCGTGAAAGATAGTGAAGATGTTATGATTACTATATTAAAGATTATATTTTGGATTGCGCTTGTTGGGGTGCTCGCGATTACAGGTTTTTATTTATATGAATACTTTTTAGCACACTAATATGAAAAAGAAAAAAATATATATTTTATTAGGCCATCCAGATTGTGAGACATTTTCAGGATATCTAGCAGACTCATATGAAAAAGCCGCGCGCGAAGCAGGGCATGAAGTCAGACGAACTAATATTTGTGATGTTAAGTTCGATCCGATTCTACATAAAGGGTACAAAGAAATTCAAGGACTTGAGCCGGATCTTATAAAAGTACAAGAGGATTTCAAATGGGCTGATCATATTGTAATCTTATATCCAAATTGGTGGTGCACAATGCCAGCGATACTTAAAGGACTTTTTGACAGGATGTTTTTGCCTGGCTTTGCGTTTAGATTCTCAAAAGAAAGTCCTGGGGATTGGACACCACTTCTCACTGGCAAAACCGCGCGTATAATTGTAACCGCAGGAATGAGTCCGCTAAAAATTCGGTTTCATTTTGGTGACTTTACTAATGAGCTTGCGCGCGGTATCTTAGGCTTTGCCGGGTTTCATCCTGTGGAGATTACTACTTTTGGTCCGTCAGAGCGTGCAACAGAGGCTAAGAGAAAATTTTGGCACAAAAAGATAGAAAACTACGGCAAAAAAGCAATATAAATTATGGCATTATCTATAGGAATAGTGGGGTTGCCGAATGTCGGCAAATCAACACTATTTAATGCGCTTACAAAAAAATCAGTTCCGTGTGAAAATTTTCCATTTTGCACAATTGACCCATCTGTGGGCGTAGTTGTTGTGCCTGATAAACGGCTTGGCGTTTTGAGCCGTTTATCTAAGGCTGAGAAAACAATCCCAGCGGCAGTTTCATTTGTAGATATTGCAGGACTTGTGAAGGGCGCATCGACAGGCGAAGGTCTTGGAAACAAATTTCTCTCAAACATTCGCGAAGTAGACGCGATAGCGGAAGTTGTGCGAGTATTTGACGACCCAGATGTGGCGCATGTAAACGGAGCTGTTGACCCGCTTGATGACATAGAGATAATCAATCTTGAGCTTATAATGGCGGACTTACAGACTGTCACAAAGCGACTTTCTAATATGGAAAAAGAAGTAAGAAGCGGAGACAAAGACGCGGTACGCGAGCATGAAGTGTTAAAAAGAGTTGAGCAAACATTAACTCAAGGAAAACTCGCAAACTCTTTGGAGTTGGATGAGCAGGAGGTCTTCACAATAAAGAAACTCAACTTACTTACAATAAAACCGATTCTTTATGTGCTCAATAAAAAATCAGAAGGTATGAATATAGATGACGCAGGAGATGAGCGGTATCAGAGATTGATGGATTTCTTTGAGAACACAGGTGCGAAGTGGGTTGAGGTGGATGCAAATGTCGAAAACGAAGTTAAAGATGTGAGCGAAAACGACAAACAGGAATTTAGACGCGAGTTTGGGATACTTGAAGACGGGATTGATAATTTAATAAAAAAAGGATATGAACTTTTGGATTTAATAACATATTTTACAACAGGTCCCGATGAAACGCGCGCATGGACAATACTTCGCGACTCCACGGCACCAGTAGCAGGTACTGCTATCCATACAGATTTTAAAGATAAGTTTATACGCGCTGAAGTGATATCCTATGACAAACTTGTAGAGGCTGGTTCATATGCTGTCGCGCGCGAAAAGGGCTGGACACGAACAGAAGGGAAGAAATATATCGTTCAAGATGGCGATGTGATAGAATTTAAAATTTGACAAAAACAGATAAATTTATACAAATACTTTACTTAGTTCTAAATGCTACCTAATTTGCGCTATCGCTTAAAATAGGCGGCATTTTTCTTTTTCTTGCGTAAATTGTAGTTTTGAGATATTATCAAGATTGAATAGTTTTTTTAAATAAATCTTAAACTTTAATAAAAAAGGAGGATTATCTTGAATACGAAAGAAAAAAATATACCTTGTTGGTATGAATTGGGTTGGGACGAGGTCACGAAATCTTTGATTTTGCGAGTTCATAAGGATTTCGCAAAAAATTCTTATACTTTTTTGGATAGTGATTCAATAATTCAAAATTACACACGGGATTTTGGCTTCTCGTCTTATAGCCAAGATTTTTCTACAGATTACTTTGGTTTTGATGATGTTTTTAAAAGACGTGGTGATGTGGGAGAGTTTATTGAATATGAGGTAAAAATCTCATATATTGGAAAAGAAGTGGTTTGCAACTTTTGTTCTTGCGACGCAGAGAATTTTTTTAATAAGCCGTGTCTGTTTTGTGGGGATAGTAAAGTGATGATATCTTATGATTTTAAACATACTTTTGCTGTATCAGCAAGCTTCACGACTTTTTTTATATTAGCTTCGTGGAGAAGATATGAAAAGACATCATCAAATCAATTTCAGTTGTTTGAAATAAATACAACGACTCAAAGAGGCTTAAACGGAGGCTCTTTGACGTGATGGTTTTCTTATAGATTAAAAGAATGGCTTCAAAAGTTGCAAAACCAAAACAACTTTTTGGCAGATATTGTTTTGGCGATGAAAATCACCAACAATCAAATGTTTAGCAGTAACGACATTTATGGAAGTTATCAATTTAATGCTAACTTACATAAAAGCGGGCTTTTCTTAAAGTGTCTAAATGACGTTTACGGCGTATACACATCGTCGGAGGATCGAGAAAATTTTGGGTATAGATTCAAGTCGTACAATGTGGACAATCCCGTCCAGCAGATTACTATTTTAGCTGGTCTTGGCGCTTTGCACGACAAAGCGAGAAAAGCTTGGATTTAATTTTGCATTTAACTTTTTGAAGGAATTTCTAACAAAATGGAATTATACAACTCTATACTATGAATATACTATGAAGTTGTATAAAAATATGTTCTGAAATATTCTATAGAGAAACCCGGTAAAGATAATTTCAAAACCGGGTTTTTTATTTGTTGCGCGACGCGGTAGTCGTATTGTATAGTATTGATATATGAATGATGAAAACACAAAAATAAAGATTACACCAAAGGATTTTTTTATTTACATTACTACAATGACAACCCTTTATGTGAGCTCGTTTAGCTTACTTACGCTTTTGTTTGAATATATTGATATTCTGTTTCCCGATAAGTTAGAAACATTTTACAGAGGAGAATTTTCTTCCACTATTCGTTTTTCCATAGCGTCTTTGATTATTATATTCCCAATATATCTTATACTTACTAAAATTTTAAATAAAGACATTCGCAAAAATTCTTTTAAAAAAGATATTTGGATTCGCAAATGGCTGATTTACTTTACGCTTTTTATAGCGGGCGTTTCTATAATTGTTGACCTTATAATTCTTGTAAACACGTTTCTCGGAGGAGAGATAACAATTCGTTTTGGATTAAAAATACTCGCTGTGTTTATTATAACTGGGGCTGTTTTTGGATATTATCTGCAAGATTTGAAAGACAAATGGGGGCGTGAAGTTAAAAAAGTGAAAATAGTCGGATGGATAATCGCGTTTATAGTGTTTGCGAGCGTGGTTTCCGGCTTCTTTATTATAGGGTCTCCGTCAAGTCAGAGATTATTTAGATTTGACAATCAAAAGATAAACGATTTGCAAAATACGCAATGGCAAATAGTTAATTTTTGGCAAAATAAAGAAAGATTGCCGGAAAATCTTTCAGAACTTGAAGACCCCATATCTGGTTTTATGGTTCCAAAAGACAGTCAAAATAATAAAGAATATGAATATAATTTAATATCAGATTTAACATTTGAACTTTGCGCGGATTTTAATAAAAAAAGTCTTGAAGCGATAAATACAGATATAAGAATAGCAAAACCGCTTTCCTTTATGGGAGAGTTTGGCATTGAAAATTCAAATTGGCAACACAGTGAAGGAAAGGTGTGCTTTAAAAGAATAATAGACCAGGATTTGTATCCTATTAGGCAGAAAACAAAGGATAATCCTTTGTAGCTGCAAAGGATTATCCTTTGTTTTCAAAAATGGAGAAGTATAATCATAAAAAAATAGAAAAAAAATGGCAAAAGAGGTGGGAAATAGATGAGCCATATAAAGCTGAGGATTTTTCGGAGAAAGAAAAATCATATCTTTTAATTGAGTTCCCGTACCCTTCAGGCGATGGGCTTCATGTTGGGCATTCACGGCCATATATTGGTATGGATGTGATTGCGCGCAAGAGAAGGGCAGAAGGCAAGAATGTGCTTTATCCGATAGGGTGGGACGCGTTTGGTTTACCTACGGAGAATTACGCGCTTAAGACAGGCATTCATCCAAAAGAGGTAACTAAAAAAAACACTGATACTTTCAGAAAGCAAATCAAATCCCTCGGCATCTCATTTGACTGGTCGCGAGAGATAAATACCACTGATCCGAAATATTACAAATGGACGCAGTGGATATTTCTTCAGCTTTTCAAAAAAGGACTTGCTTATAAAGCGAGTGTTGCAATCAACTGGTGTCTTTCTTGTAAAATCGGCCTTGCGAATGAGGAAGTAATAGGAGGCCGCTGTGAAAGATGCGGAGGAGAAACGGAAAAAAGGCAAAAAGAACAATGGATGCTTGCGATAAGAAAATACGCGGAGCGTCTTGATAAAGATTTAGATGATGTAGATTATATTGAGTCAATAAAAATTCAACAAAGAAACTGGATAGGGAAATCAAACGGAGCGGAAATAGAATTTAGAATCAAGAATAATAAATCACGAATCAAGGTCTTTACCACGCGACCCGATACATTATTTGGTTCTACATATATGATACTTGCTCCAGAGCATAAGCTTGTTCAAGAATTAAAATCACAAATCTCAAATTTTGGTGAAATTGAAAAATATATTGATGATACAAAAAAGAAAACAGAGATTGAAAGAACGGCAGAGGGTAAAGAAAAAACAGGAGTAGAGTTAAAAGGAGTAAAAGCAATCAATCCTGCCAATAAAGAAGAGATTCCGATATATATCGCTGACTACGTAATGGTTGGGTATGGAACAGGAGCGATAATGGCAGTGCCAGCGCATGACCAGCGCGATTTTGAATTTGCTAAGAAATTTGATTTACCGATTAAGATGGTTGTGTGTCCTCATTATCCAGCGCCGACATGTCCAGTACTAGATGAAGCGTATACTAATGAAGGACATCTGGTTGTTTCAGGAGAATTTGACGGCATGGAAAATGATGAGGCTGGGGGAAAGATAACTAAATTTGTTGGCGGAGAAATGAAAACGACTTACAAACTGCGTGATTGGGTGTTCTCAAGACAGCGTTATTGGGGTGAGCCAATTCCTATAATCCACTGCGACAAGTGTGGTTTTGTGGCTGTCCCAGAAGAATGTTTACCAGTTGAACTTCCAGATATAAAAGATTACAAGCCGACTGACAGCGGAGAGTCGCCACTTGTGAAAGCGGAAGAATGGGTAAATGTTAAATGTCCAAAGTGTAACAGAGCGGGGAAAAGAGAAACTGATGTTATGCCTAACTGGGCGGGTTCTTCTTGGTACTATTTGCGCTACACGGACTCTAATAATGATAAAGCATTTGCGGATGAAAAAAATCTTAAATATTGGATACCCGTGGATTGGTACAATGGCGGGATGGAGCATACAACGCTTCACCTTCTGTATTCTCGCTTTTGGCATAAGTTTCTCTATGATATAAAAGTGGTGCCGACTCATGAGCCGTATCAGAAGAGGACTTCGCATGGACTTATCCTTGCAGAGGGAGGAGAGAAGATGTCAAAGTCAAAAGGAAATGTCATAAACCCAGATGAAATAGTTGAAATATTTGGGGCTGACGCTTTGCGTATGTACGAAATGTTTATGGGACCATTTGATCAGGCAATAGCATGGAGTACTGACAACATTGTTGGAGTACGAAGATTTCTTGAGAAAGTTTGGAGACTTCAAGAAAAAGTTTCAGATAATAAATTTGATTTTAATATATTGCTCGATGGGGCAATTAAAAAAGTTGGAGATGATATTGAAGCGATGAAGTTTAATACTGCTGTAAGCTCTTTAATGATACTCGCTAACGCCTATGATGCCCATAAAAATTTTTCAAAAGAAAATTATTCAATTTTACTTATTTTACTTGCGCCATTTGCGCCACATGTCGCGGAGGAATTATGGGAAAAGATTGGAAACAAGAGCTCAATCTTGAAAGAGAAATGGCCAGAATATGACATATCCAAAACTATTGTAGATAAAGTACAAATAGCAGTTCAAGTAAATGGTAAAGTGCGGGCAACTGTTGGAATTCTCGTAGATGAAGATGAAGAGAGTGTGAAAGAAAAAGCGATTTCAAATGATAATGTGAAAAAATGGACGGAAGACAAAGAAATTAAAAAAGTGATGTATTTTAAGGGTAAGATTGTCAGTATTGTAACCAACTAATTCAATGATAAATATATTACGTAATTCACAGTAAAATATGTTAGACTAAAAATACTTCCTTAATTTTGCTGGAGCTTAAATAGCGAAGCATTTAAAAAAATGAAAAGAGATACAAAACAAAAAATTTTGTTATTTTTGTCAGCTGGAATTTCTTTAAGTCTGGCAAGAACGCCGAGAAATTATTTTAAGATTTTAAGAGACATACCAAAAGAATGGAAAAAAATAAAACGCGACAGGTTGTATCGTGTTGTTAAAGAATTTTATCAAGAGCGGCTAATCGATTACAAAGAAAATAAGGATGGATTAATTAAGATAGTGCTGACAAAAGAAGGAGAAAAGAAAGCCTTAAGATTTAAGATTGACGAAATAGAAATCAAAAAACCGGCAAAATGGGACAAGGAATGGCGTGTCGTTATTTTTGACATTCCCGACAGATTCAAAAAAGCTAGAGAAGCGTTAAGAAAAAAATTGAAAGATTTGGGTTTTATGAAATTGCAGGAATCGGTGTTTGTGTTTCCGTACGAATGCGAGGACGAAATAAATTTCATAGTGGAAGTTTTTCTAATCAGGCCGTTTGTAAGATTTATGAGAGTGAAGTCTTTTACGAACGAAGAGCAAACAAGACTGAATTTTGGGCTATTTTAGCGTCTTGTTGCGTAGTTGCGTGAGATTGCGTGATTTATAAAATCCTGTGCTATTTAAGCTCCAGCATTTTTGACGCAGGATTTTCTTGTTACCTTGTTATGCTTTTGGGATTTTAATTTTTTATGTTAAAATAAAAAGCATGAAAAATGACACGCTTTCAGAAATTTTATTGAAGGCTCAAAAAATAATTGGGCTGTGGAGCATTTCAATATCTTCAATCTGGAGCAGTTGCGGGCGATTATGGAAGCGGCCAAAAATTTAAGATGTCCGATAATGATCGGCTTGTCCTAATGGGAAAGAAAGTTTGTCGGTCTAAGGCAGACGGCGGCGCTGGTCAAAGTTTTCAAAAAAGAATACGGCTTGCCGGTTTTTCTTAATCCCGACCATTCGCGCTCGGTGGAGTCGGCCAAAGAAGCGATAAAAGCGTGGATCTCCAATATCCACATAAATACGGAAATAAGAACGGCTTACGCGGAAGCCACGCGGAAATTTTTGGTGGATAATCCGGAGAAAACCACGCCGTACAAAATTTTAGTGCCGGCGGTTGAAGCGGTGCAAAAAAAGTGGAAGAAAAATTGAAATTATTTGGAATAAAAAATAGCATTTAACCTTAAAAAATATATGAAGAAAAAACATAAAGAAATAATAATATCTTTTGTCCCCAAAGAAATTGAAAGCTATATGGAAAAACACTCAGGCCCGATAAATCCTGTTTTAATTCAATTGGAAAAAGAGACTTATAAAAAAACAATTTTGCCGCAGATGATTTCCGGGAAAATGGAGGGGAAATTTTTACAATTGATAGCCTTAATTTCTAAAGCAAAAAAAATATTAGACATCGGCACTTTTACCGGTTATAGCGCTTTAATGATGGCCGAGGCATTGCCTAAAAACGGAGAACTAATCACCTGTGAAATTTCAAAAGAATATGCTGATATTGCTCTGCGCTATTTCAAAAAGGTTCGTTTTGGAAATAAAATAAAAATAAAACTCGCGCCGGCTATTGAAACATTACGTCAAATTCCCGACAAAACAATAGATTTAATTTTTATAGATGCCGACAAGATTTCTTATCCGCTATATTATAATGAAAGTATGCGGATATTAAAAAATGGCGGACTTATTATTGCCGATAATGTTCTTCGGCCATTTAGAATAATCAATCCTAAAGACGAAAATAACAAGGCAATTCAAATTTTTAATAAAAAAGCTAAAAAAGATAAAAGAGTGGATGGCGTAATGCTTCCCATTAGAGACGGAGTATATCTTATAAGAAAAAAATAAAGTTATTTGGAAATAATAATAAGGTACTTGCGTGATATTTGTTTTTATGGTAAAGTTATAGTATAGTCAATAAATAAGAGCCGTGAAACTAGCTTTATTGGTTTTACGACTATTTTAAGACCCTCAATAATATTGTTATCAATTATGTCTGCAATAATCACATTTAAACCAAAACAGATTACAAAACAACTTCTCATTATTCTTTCTCCTCGCGCCCGTGAAGTGGTGATCAATAGATATGGTCTTGGCAAGAGCACGGGGAAGATGACACTTGAAGCAATAGGAAATCAGTACGGCATCACAAGAGAGAGAGTGAGGCAGATTGAAAATGCCGCTCTCGGAAGTATCAGAAAATCAGACGCTTTCACAGGTGAGAAAAACGCTCTTAACGAGTTAGTTTTAGCCATTGATTCTTTGGGTGGTATTGTCTCTGAAGAGGAGCTTCTTGAATTAATCTCCAAAGATAAAAATATTCAAAACCACGCACTTCTTCTTCTCGTGCTTGGGGATGAGTTTAATAAGAAAAAAGAAGATGATGAGTATAAGAGTCATTGGTATGTAAATTCAGATACGGAAGAGTTTGTAAATAAAGCGTTAAAAAATATTTACAAAGGACTTTCTTACAATGACCTTGTTTCAGAACAAGATTTGTTAAACAAATTCTTAAATGAAATAAAAGATTTGAATGAAAAATATAGAAACGAGGACAACGCAAAGAGATGGCTTATGATTTCAAAAATGCTGGGAAAAAATCCTCTTGGTGAGTGGGGTCTTGCGGATTCTTCAAATGTAAAAGTAAAAGGTATGCGCGACTATGCGTACTTGGCTATCAAAAAACATGGTTCGCCAATGCACTTTACTGAAGTTTCGAAAGCAATCGTGGATTTCTTCGCAAAAAAAGCTCATACGGCAACATGTCATAATGAACTTATAAAAGACCCGCGTTTTGTGCTTGTTGGAAGAGGGCTTTACGCGCTTTCAGAATGGGGATACACAAGTGGTGTCGTAAAAGATGTAATATCAGAAATACTAAAGAAAAATGGACCGCTTACAAGAGAAGATATTATAGATAAAGTTAGAAAAGAGCGGTATATAAAAGACAATACTATTATAGTTAATCTACAAAATAGAGATTACTTTAAAGTAAACAAAAACGGGGAATACTCATTAGCTAAATAAAGGATATTTTTGTTGTCTCTATTTAATCTTGAATTACGAAACACAAAAATTTATGGTCTGGTTGAGCAAAAAC
>JBBTTR010000014.1:0-14909 GCA_038064155.1 Patescibacteria group bacterium
AAATTGACAAGAAAATTTTGGAGAAAATATACAAGATTCTCTTTTCTGCGATTATTAATAGGAATATTTCTCAAAAACAGCAACGTTTCGCTTTTGCTGAATTACTCACTTATACTGAAAAGATAATGCTTGGCAAGCGTCTTGCGGCAATTTCTATGTTGTCGCAAGGGGTGAGTCCATACAGAGTAGGAAAAATACTACAGCTAAGTCCGACAACGACAACAAAATTACAAATAAAACTTGAAAACGAAAAACTCTTAAATGTTAAGAAACTTTGCAATATATTGCGAAAAGGACCTTTGCAACATTACCTTGAAAATCTAATGAGGCCACTGCCGCATTATGGCACAAGTCCTTATAAACTTTTTAAATAAGAATGATGAAATCATAAAAAATAAACGCTCAAATATACAAATTATGTTTATGTAATTTATGCAGATATATAAATAGATATACGTACGCAATAGATATTGCAACTATTCCAGTATACTGGAATAGTGCGTAAATATCAAAACAAATACAATACAAAAAAAGAACTTATCTTCTTATGAGGATAAGTTCTTTTAATAGTTTTTCAATTCAAAAAATTTTCTTAGCCTCGTTTTTTGCACGCTCAACCATAAACCGAACGCCTTCAGACATATTTTCTTCTTGTATAACAATATTGGGATGCATATTCTGAAACACCCTGTATATTTCATCTGCAAAAGCCTGCCCTACTACCGGCACTTTGTCAAAATCAAGACGAATAAACTTAAATTTTTCTAAACCAGAAAGAATCCGCCTGGCTTGCGAACGTGAAATATGCACACGACCTGTGATGTACAATTTGACTCGAATTTCCGTTTTATCAAAACCATAGTCGTTATCTCCTGTTAAGTTGGTATATTTTTTGAAAACATCAGTGAGATGAAAATTTGATGTTATGTCTATCTCAAAAACGACTCGTGTTCCACGCTTAATAACCGGTATTGTTTTAACTTCTACATTTTCTCTTGTTACTATTAAATAATGCCCGAAACTATCCAGAACAAATTTATCTGCTGATTTTGATGTAAAAAAGATTCCTTCACCGGAATGGGATTTAGGCATGGTTGTTGTTTTACCTTTGAGAAGATCTTGGATGGCATGTATTTCTGAATCAAGCTTCTTTTTTTTCATGATATTGCGAAATACACCAACACCAGAGTCTTCCACAACAAAAGAAAGGTTTTCCCCGCGTAACGAAATCTCAACACCTATAATTTTTGACTGTGAGTGCTCTATCGCATTATTAAACATCTCTGAAAAAGCAAATGTGAAAATACTATGAATGTTTTCAGAAAGGCTTGTAAGCATATAAAAACTTTTTTCAATATCTATCAGAGCTTTGTGCTCTTCCAATGATTCATTTTTATATTTTTTACGAAAAACATTCGGCACAACTTCCGGATGTTTTTTAGCATAAAAAGAAGAAACATAAAAAGCAGACCTGGTGCTTCCAATCTTTATAATCTCCTTTTCAGCAATCAATTCTGACAATAATTGATTCAGGTATTGGCGAGAAACGCCAAACTGCGAAGAAAGCTCTTTGGTTGTTATTTTGCCTTGTTTATTGGCTATTTCTACTATTTTATCCTTATTTATCATAAGTAAATAATATTGTAAAGCAATCTATATTAGATTGTCAAGTGATTGTAAAGCAATCCTATGGCATTTAGGGGTACCTTATCCTCATATTCTAACTATTGAGCATAACATTGCAAAAGCAAAAACTATAAACAAAGAAATAAAGGGTAGCCCTTTATAAAAAGACCTAATATAAGGGGAAACAAAGAAAAAATAAAGGGTAGCCCTTTATAAAAAGACCTGAAGAAAATATAATTGACATTTAAAGTCTGTTGTATATACTATAAATATATGAAAACAATGATAAATATAAGGGCTGACAAAGAAGTGAAAGAAAACGCTCAAAAAATAGCTGGGGATTTAGGATTGCCTCTTAGTGGTATAATAAACGCTTTTCTTAAAGAATTTGTGCGAAGCAAAAAAATATCTTTTTCCGCTATCCCAAAAATGACTCCTTATTTGGAAAATATTTTAGGAAAAGTTGAAAAAGATATTGATGAAAAGAAAAATATGACCAAAACTTTTAAAACAGCGAAACAAGCAAATGCTTATCTTGATACTTTATGAAAATAATATTCCATAAAAGTTTTGAGAAGAAATACAAAAAACTTTCTGAAAAAATCAAATTAAAAATAAAAGAAAAAAATATTTTATTTGTAAAAGACCCTTATAATACCACGCTTAATAATCACGCGCTAAACGGTAAATATACAGGATATAGAAGCATAAACATAAATGGAGATATAAGAATAATTTATAAACTTTTAGACAAAGACACCGCTTTATTTGTTGAAGTCGGAACTCATAGCAAATTATATTCTTAAAAGTCATAAACAAAGGACCGTCCTTTATAAATTTTCACAAAAACATAAAAAATAAAAATGAAAACTGTGGATAAAAAGCATCTGACCCCTTTTCTCTCTTTAATGTTTTTGTAGAAATAGGAGTCAGCCACCTTTTCGTCATCTTTTGGGGCCATTTCCTGTCATCGTGTCGAGAAAATAGAACCGCCCCCTTTTCCTTTACCAATAGCCACTCCCTGTGCATGACATATCCTCATTACCATTGGCATAGCCTTCAGACCACGCTATTGTTGCTTCTCCAGCACCATCAATGCCCTTCACACTTGTTTGTGCAGATACGTGACTACCATTACCAGTGCCGCCCCTAATGCATTCAGCAAAAAGACCATTTACCCAACCTGAATCACACCCCGGATAGGGATATCTGCCCACCGTTCTCGTTTGAATTACTCCATTTAAGTAACGCGCTGAGAAATCAAAAGATACCTGCCCCCAGCGACCACTTGCTGTGCATCCTGAGTTAATACTTGCTCCATCTGCCAAACAAATGGATGCAGACCCCATAGTAACCATCTCCTGGCCCGCAGGACATCCGCCGCCACCTCCTCCTCCACCTGTCAACGACTTCCACTCCGTCCCGTTATAAACCTCTAAATCAGCTCCCGTCCAACGGATTGTGCCGGCATTTGTGTTTGTGGTGTTTCCGACTTTTACTCCTCCATTAACATCCAATTTCTCTGTTGGACTCATCGTCCCTATCCCCACATTGCCTTCAAAATACGATGCGCCGAACACAGCCAAATAGTTTAAAGCAAGCCCCGCGTATTTTACTTGGTCTACGGCGCCGATATGCACGGGTGTCGGAGTATTTCCTCCCGGCGGAGCTTGTGTCGGTCCAGTCCATACGGCAAAAATGTAATTCGCGGAAAGGGCGAATGTGAAAGCTATTATTAACAAAAGAAGTTTGATGATATGTTTTTGCATAAATAAATTATTAAAATTTTTATGATTAAAATTCCTCAAACTTCACCGCTCCGCAATCAACAGGGCAATTTAAAGAATTTTCCCCGCTTTCGCACTTAGTATTTCCACAAACTGGTATTGATTCGTCACTTCCAGAACTATCGCTACAACTTGTATCTTCCGGATAATCAGTCTGTCCGTCGCTGTCATTGTCTATGCCGTCAGAACATTGGGAGGATGGAGAGAGTGTGTTTATAAACACCGTTACTGTATCTTCAGCGGAAGACACTGCATTGGCGCACCTGATACTGTAAACAGTATCAGCATAAAGTTCTTTTGTTTCCCATTTATCTTCTGATAAATCTTTTGAGCCAAACCAACTTGAGGGACCAACCGTTCCTTCACATGATGTTGCATTAGAACTCGTCCAGCTTAGACTAGAACTTCCTCCTGAAAATATTAATGTCGGACTTGCTATCAAATCAACCGTTGGAGAGTTGTCTGGGGTGATTATCACACCGCCAAATGCAGAATCAAATCGTATCCATCCGATACCTATGCTTTCACCACTTATGTCACTGGCGTCCCACACATACGCTTCAAAAGCGTTGCCATTTTTTTCTGCGCCATATGTAGGACCATTTAAACTAATCCATCCATCCCAACCGTCCCCGTTTGATAGCGCGCGCGCCCAACCTTGCAGATTGTCTCCAACAAGTTTAGCTTTACACGCGCCAGACGGACAGCCAGACAAATCGCTTTGATTAAAACTTATCCATCCTATATTGTCGCTCCATGCGTACCCGGACATATCTCCATTTGTCGCGACATCAACTCCGTAATCAATTGTCCCGCACGAACTTGTATCAGTGCAGTTAAAACTTATCCATCCTATATTGTCGCTCCATGCCCAATTAGAAACATTGTCCGCATTACCAGCGCTTGCCTGTTTTACACCATCTGTAAAAAATGCCCCGTATATAAGAGCCACTATAAAAAGCAATGCCGCTATTACGAGAACTATATTATGCACATTTTTGATGATTGGATGAGATATAATTTTTTTCATAAATTCATAAAAAATTATTATTGTCTTTGAAGCTCGCGGAGAATCTGAAGTTTACCCTCCCCTGAATACTCATACGCATCAGCTGGTTTGTTTTTAGAAATATTGTTTAGGATTTCCTTTCTTTCTTCTATTGAAGGTATTTTATCCGGGTTCCCAGACAAATTATTAAGTATTTCGAGTTTTTCATCTTCAGAAAAAATTTTTTTATCAGACGCTCTGTCCAATAAATTTATGTCATTTGAGTATATATAGATAAAGAAAGCCGCAATAACTATTATTACAGCAATAATAGTTAGGATTATTTTTGATTCTTTGTGAATACTCTTTTTTTGATTTTCATATATTTCTTCCATAATTAATTATATTATTATGTATGTTATGATTAAAAGCAATAAGTTTATCCCCATATTTGACCGGACGCTAACTTTGGAATAGTCGCAGTGTGTCAAAGTATAGATATGAAAAATACATTTTATTTAAACATTAAAATCAACCAGTCAAAGCTTACCAGCGCGACAGCGACACAATGCAAAAAATTGGTATGCGGAAAAGGTTGACATACGCAAAAGGTCGTGTATACTTACTTTATTGTTGATGTATTTTAACAGTCCGCCTGAAAGCGGACTCATTTTTTTAAAAAAATAAAGAAGCAAAGCGACCATTATTTTCTAAACTTATTAAATAAAATAACGAGTGAAATTAGACAAAGTTCTAATCCCATCCTTTTCTGGCTGATGCCAGTAAATGGGGGATGATAATTTTGCAAAATTTGTTACTACTCGTTAACAAAATCTATCATGTTTGATTTAAAAATAATAAATTCCGTTATAGACCAGTTGGAAGAGGAGCGAGGTATCCCACGAGAAAAAACAATAGAAGCGATTGAATCTTCTCTTGCAACTGCATATAAAAAAGAATATGGGAAACGCGGGCAGATTGTGCGCGCTAAGTTTGATATTGCTTCAGGAAAAACAGAGTTTTATCAAGTAAAGATAGTGGTGGATGAATCAATGGTAAAAATGGAGGATGAAAATGAAGAAATAGAAAAGGTAAAAGAAAAAAAAGTAAATACATCTGACGAGGTAAACTCAAAGGTAGACGAAAGAGCGCGTTTTAACCCTGAACATCATATTTTGATTGAAGATGCGGTAAAAATAAAAAAAGATTCTAAACTAGAAGATGAACTTGTATTTCCACTTGAAGAAAAGGATGATTTTGGACGCATCGCGGCACAAACCGCAAAACAAATCATTATGCAAAAGATAAGAGAAGCAGAAAAAGTGTCAGTTCTTGATGAATTTGGTCAAAGACAAGGTGAAATCGTAAATGGCACAGTTCAGAGAGTGGAACGAGGTAACATATTTGTTGATTTTGGACGCGCAACAGGACTTCTTTCATATGACGAACAGATTAAAGGAGAACATTACAAACAAGGTGAAAGGATTCGTGCATATCTTTATTCAGTAGAAGAAAACCATAAGGGAGTATTTTTGCGACTTTCCCGTTCACACCCAAAATTTTTGGAAAAACTTTTTGAAATAGAAACACCCGAGCTTGCCGCAAAAACAGTGGAAATAAAAGCTGTCGCGCGAGAAGCAGGTTCACGTTCAAAGATTGCAATCTCTTCAAATGACGAACACATAGACCCTGTTGGTTCTCTAGTGGGGCAACGCGGTGTCCGTGTATCAACAGTAATGAGTGAGCTTGGTGGTGAAAAGATAGATGTGATAGAATGGTCAGAAGACCCTGCGCAGTTTATTGAAGACGCCCTATCTCCTGCTACTGTACTTAGTGTTGAAATAAATGAAGAAGAAAGAAAAGCAATTGTAGATGTATCCCCCGACCAGCAATCGCTCGCCATCGGAAAAGGTGGGCAAAATGTAAGACTTGCTGCAAAACTAACAGGTTGGAAAATAGATATAAAGTCCACAGATAAACCAAAAGAAGCCGAGAATGAGGTTGTAGAGGAAAAAACAATGAAGGAGGACAAAAATAAATCATAATTCATAATTCTAAAATATATGAACCTTTGGCATGACATATCACTCGGCAAAAATGTTCCTGAAGAATTCAACGCAATCGTTGAAATTCCAAATGGATCTTATAATAAATACGAAATAGACAAAGAAACGGGGATGATTGCTCTTGACCGAGCAAATTATTCTTCTGCTCCATATCCTTTTGACTATGGATTTTCACCACAAACACTTTGGGATGATGGAGATGCGCTTGATGTTATAATCCTTACGACATTTCCTCTTAACCCTGGAATTTTGGTACGAGTACGTCCTATAGCAATGATGGAAATGACAGATTCTGGTGAGTCAGACAATAAAATAATTGCGGTTCCTGTACATGACAAAAGATGGGACGATGTCCAAAATCTAAATGATATAAACAAACACTCTCTAAAAGAATTCAAACATTTCTTTGAGACATACAAGGAGCTGAAGGGCGTTCTAAATGAAGTTACAGTACATGGGTATAAAGAGAAAGATGTGGCGATGCAAGCAATAGAGAAGTCAGTTAAGCTATATAATGAAAAATTTGGCAAATAATTAAAACGGGACTTATCAACAAAAAGCTTTCTGTAAACAAAATTTTTTGTTATTATTGATATAATAATATTATTAACATTAATAGATATAGATTATAAATATGGAAAAATATAATGGAACATTAGGCGCAAGTTTACCTGTTGTCTTAATGATATTTACAGTAGCGTTCTTTTTAAGTTTTGCATTTGTAAACGCGCAAGAAGATACAACTGTAACAAATACCGCGGTAACGAATGTCTCTGAAACAAGTTCAAACGACACAGCGCCGTCAATAAACAAAAAAAAGGCGGTTCCTTCACTTAGAACACAGGCCGTACAAAAAATCAATGCGCAAAAGACACGTACGCAAGATTTGGTTGATAAAGCAAAAGATAAAAAACTAGAGGCGAGAGATGCCACGCGGGATAAAAGAAGTGATATAAAAACTAATCCGCAAGATAAACGATCAGATGCACGAGAAAACTTAGCTGACAAAAAAGACGAACTGAATGACAAACGCGCTGATGCGAAAGAAAAAGTTGCGGAAAAAAAAGCTGAGAGGAAAGAAAAACTGGCTGAAAAAACAAAAGATAGAATCAAAGCTTATGTAGAAAGAATCACAAAAAGATTAAATGCCGCGCTTGATAGGACAGCAAAGATGGTAGATAGAGTAGAATCAAGGATTACGAAACTTGAGGAGAAGTTTGCGGACAGAGGTTTAGACTTATCTGAATCGAAAAGACTATTAGAAGAAGCGCGAAGTGAAATCAAGATAGCGCGTGGAGAGATTTCTTCAATAGAAGGTGTGATCTCTGGAGCGATTAATACTGACAACCCAAAAGAATCTTTCTCTGCAGTTCGTGAGCTTATCAAAAATGCAACAGAAAGCGTAAAGAGCGCACATAGAGCTCTTGTTGAAGCGGTTGAATCAATAAAAGCATCGGTCGAACCATCCAATACGGTGGGTACTGACACAAAAGTTGAATAATTAGTGTATAATTAAAAAACATTATGGAAGAAAATTTTAACCAAAACCAAAATAATTTTTCTGAAAATACTTCGGAAAATCAAAACACTGAAATGTCCGTGCCTACAACACCAGAGCAATCTCATCAAGAAAGTGGTGAGAAAAAATCTGTCGGACCAATTATTGGTATTGCAATAATTGTAGTTATAATCATCTTTGGAGGACTGTATTATTGGGGGTCTAAACTAAATACAGACGATACAATAATAGATATAGCCGACGCGCCTACGGTAGAAGAGATAATAAACCAAGAAGACATCTCTTTGGGACAGCTTCAAGTACAAAGTTCATCTGATGAAATCGTGAATATAGAAGCTGATTTAAATCTAACAGATCTTGAAAATCTTGATGCAGAACTCGGTAATATCGACGCAGAGCTTGGTCTCTAATAAAACTTTCAAAAACCCACCACGGCCATAGGCCGTGGTGGTTTTTGCTTAAGAATTATGATAAACTCTAAAAATTATGGCTGAAACAAAAACTTACACAAATCTTGTGATAGAGAAAAAAGATAATTCAGAAATTGAGATTAAAGCTCAAATCCCCGAAGAAATAGTATTAAAATACAAAGATCGTGCAGTTAAAAAACTTGGTAAAAACATTAAAATTGACGGTTTCCGCGATGGACATATTCCTGAAAATGTTTTACTCGGTAAGATAGGTAATCAAATAATACTTGAGGAACAAGTTCAAATGGCGCTTGCAGACATATATCCAAGCTTAGTGGAAACTGAAAAGCTTAATGTTATCGGAAGACCAGAGGTTACAATAACTAAGCTTGCGCCAAACAATCCAGTAGAGTTTAAAATCAAAACCGCTTTAATGCCAGAATTTACACTACCGGATTATAAAAACATAGCCAGAAAAGTTGAGATAGCAAAAGACACTGGTAATGTATCCGACAAAGAACTTGAAGAAATGATTAAGCAGATCAAAACAGGAATTGCCGGCCGCAAAAAGGAAAGCGATAATTCGCCAGCCGACGAAGACGAGGGAGAGAAAGAGGAAGTGGAACTCACTGACGATTTTGTAAAAACTCTCGGAGACTTTAAGGATATTGATGACTTCAAAGCAAAAATTAAAGAAAACTTAAGCAAAGAAAAGCGGATGAAAACAAAAGAAAAAAGACGCGCAGAGATAATAGAAAATATTATAAAAGAAACAAAAATTGATATCCCTCAAATATTAGTTGGGAGTGAACTTGATAAAATGTTAGCGCAGTTTAAAGACGATGTAACTAAAATGAATATAGAGTTTGAAGAGTATCTCAAAAAAATTAAAAAAACAGAAGCAGAACTCCGAAAAGAATGGGGACTGGATGCAGAAAAAAGAGCAAAATTTCAGCTAATACTTAATAAAATTTCAATTGCAGAAAAAATTAAAGTCCCAGAAGAAGAAATAAAACGCGAGACAGACCATGTACTAAAACACTACAAAGACGCTAAACCAGAAAATGTACGCGTATATATAAAATCAGTTCTCACAAACGAAAAAGTCTTCCAACTATTGGAAAACCAGAAATAATACTTTTCATCCTTAAACCATCCCAAAAAGTTAGTCATTTGTAAACTAATTACAAACCAATCTTCTATTTCTTTTCTTTAGTTTTTCCACACCACACTAGTCCAGTTAACTGGACTAGTGTGGTGTTCGTTGTTATAGTTATACATAATGGTATACATATCAAAAAAACCACTGAAACCTGAGACCCTTTCTCGTATAAGCGACTTGTTTATTGCACATATCGCAGGTATTAAGACTAAACAAAATTCAAAACGATTCATTGATGAAATACTTACGAATACGGAGAAAAAAATGCTTGCAAAACGATTAGCGATAATAGTAATGCTTCATAGAAAACAAAGTTATTCTATAATAATAGGCATTCTAAAAGTCAGCAGAACAACTATAGCTAAGATTAATATTGATTTAAAAAACGGAGAATTTGATTTCATCATTTCCCAACTAAACAAAACATCCAAAAATGCTAGTGGGAATAAGTCTTCCAACTTCTCAATTTGGCTTGATATTATGTTAGGTATGCGAATGCCAGCAGTAGGAAAAGGCAGGTGGAAATTTCTTGACGAAATCAAACAAAAAAAGAATGGGGTTTATTCTAAAATTTAACTAGTCCAGTTAACTGGACTAGTTAGGTAATGCTTTATATAATAACGGTCTTGAATTCAAATGTTGGTCAGAGTATAATACAAAAATGATTGGTGAGGTTTTTAACACAGTGTTTTTTAATCCTATATATAATGGGCTTATTTTCTTGCTTGACGTTGTACCCTTCATAGATGTTGGTATTGCGGTTATTTTGGTAACTGTTGTTGTAAAGCTTGTTCTATTCCCTTTCTCACTGAAGATGGTGAAGACCCAACTTGCTGTAAAGGCGCTTGAGCCAGAAATTACAAAATTAAAAGAAACACATAAAAAAGACAAGCAAGAACAGGCTAAACAAACAATGGCATTGTATAAAGAAAAAGGTGTTAATCCATTTTCTGGTTTTCTTCTTATTTTGATACAAATACCTGTTATTTTTGCTCTATATTGGGTATTTCTTCGTGGAGGGCTTCCTGAAATAAATGTGGACATATTATACTCCTTTACACCAATACCAGAGAATATTAATATGAATTTCTTAGGGCTTATAGATGTCTCTACAAAAAGTGTATTGTTTGCGCTACTAGCTGGCGCTACACAGTTTTTCCAAATTAAATACTCTCTCCCTCCAATGAAAGAGAGAGTGGGAAAAGCGTCTCTTAAAGATGATTTGGCAAGAAGTTTTCATATTCAAATGCGCTATGTAATGCCAATCATTGTATTCTCGGTTGCATACGCAATATCAGCAGCTGTTGCTATATACTGGACAACAAGCAACTTGTTTGCAATTGGACAAGAAATATATGTTCGAAAAACTATAAAAAATAAATACAAAGAAACCTCAACTGAAAAACTAGAAGTGCAAAATATGGAGCAATAACAAAAAACTTAAGGTGGTCTATGTCTGTTTGTTTTGAATTTTCTTTTGTTATTTTTTACTTTTTGTTTTGCATTTTTAATTTACATTATGAATCATGAGACAATAAAAAATTTAACCGAGGACTTTTTAAACAAACTTACTGTGGAATTTAATGAAGTGGAGATACTAGAAAACGATATACCTCCAACAATATTTATAAAAACATTGGATTCTGGCGTACTAATAGGAAATAATGGCGAGAATCTGCGCGCGCTTAATCATATTATCAAAAAAATTATTGAAAAAAAATTTTCTGAAAATATTCAATTCTTACTTGATGTAAATGGTTATCATAGCCAAAAGATAATGGTTTTAAAGAATAAAGCGCTAATGTTTGCGGGGCGCGCAAAAACATTCAAATCTAATATTGACATGCCACCAATAAACGCGTACGAAAGAATGATTGTGCATTCTATGTTTATAAATGATAGTGAAATAAAAACAGAATCAGAAGGAAATGGAAAAACAAGAAGGGTTGTGTTCAAGTATATAAAGAAAGAATCTGGAATAATGAATAAAGAATGAGGAATGAAAAACGTTAAAAATGTAAATGGAAAGATTAAGCCTAATTCATATGATTCATTATTCTTTATTCGAGCCGAAGGCTCCAAAGACTAGAATCTTTTTTATTTATGAAAAATAAATAATTTTCGTCTTGTGATAATACCGGTTTTATTAAATCTATTTCTTCACCAGCTATATTGACCGGGTCCGCGAGAACCTTTACTGTCTGTGTTTCAATATCAATCATCCACACGCTATCTGAAAACGAAGTGATGCCTTGGTACCACAAATCAAGACTTTCCCCTCTTGGAATAAAGTTTGATGCTCCACAATATATAATAACGCTATTCTTTTCACTCCACACACACTTCTCTGTAAGTGTCCATAAAGGAAGGTCTGTTACTTCTCCTTCATCTATATCAAAAACACTAAGTAAAAGCCGATTTGCTTGATTGTGCGTAAACAACACCTTTTCCGCTTTACTATCCACAAGCGTGGTTAGACCGTTTATACCGGAAAGAACATTGCTCAACTTTTCTGTTTCAACATCTAAGAAATAAAGATACCCTGGCGCGTCAAAAGATGGTTTTGTTGTGAGCGTTATTGTATTCTCTTCCGGCCACTCTACTCTCCATTCTGAAATTGGCGAGTCTAGTATTTGGACTTTTTTACTTCCGTCTGGATTTGATATTATACCAACAGAACCATCTCCGCTTGAACTGATATAAAATATTTTATCCTTATCTTCAGAGTATGTGATTTCTGTTATATTTTTCGGTAAAAATGAACCATCCAGAGTACTAGTGTTTTCTATTTCTCCTTCAGGAATAATTTCCGCGTAAAAACTTTCTATTTCCGAACTTTCTTCATCAAGAAACCTCGCAATAAATCTTTCAGCGCCTTTAAGCCAGAGTGTATCCCAGATACGCAGTATTGTCGTGTTTGATATTCTTTTTTGAGTCGCGGAATCCGCGGGTATTTCAAATATATGCCCATTCTCTCGCGCAATAAATCTGATTATTGTTTCTGCGTCTTTATTTATTATGGAAGATACCCCCGCAACTGGAAATGACGCCACTTTTCTTAACAATAATGAACTAACATCTATATCATCTCCGCTATTTGCCATATCGTCTGGTCCTATGAAGTCTGTATCAGTATTAAGAGCGCTGTCAAATTTTCTTGAAAAATCGTTACTTGGGCTTTCACCAAAAGAAACTAAATCACGAAATGAATCCTGTACTGTAATATCACCACCACTTTTTTTAGAAACAGAAAAAGCAACGACCAAAAGTCCTATTATTACAATGATGAAGATTATTAGAATTATTATAAGTATTTTTTTAAACATAAAGAATTGAACTTATTATCTTTGCGGAATTATCTAAAAAATTAAAATTAAGAATTTCTGGGTTAATCTGCTTGAGTAATATCCATGAAAACAAAACTAGCAAAAGACCCATTACCGCATACTGAATGCGCTCCTTACCTTCTGTTTTACCACTTACCGCATCAGTACTCATATATTGTATTCCGCCAATTGCAATCATAAGAACTGCCAAAAATGCGGCTATAGATATGCCAAACATAAACATACCGTTGAAAAATTTTGATGGATTTTGCGCGGCATCAGCGTCTATCACGCCTGGGATGCCGGCAAGAGGTACAAATTCCCCACTAAAACTATTACCAACAGTATTGCCTTGCCTTATTGCTGGTTCATTTTGTCGTTTACTTGATTCTATTGGTCTTTCGTCAATTTTACCTGGCGGAATAGAATTTCGTATTATTTCAGCAAGGTCATCTTTTTGAGCGTTAATTTCATCTACACCTCTTTGTAATCTTTGGGTATCGGTTAATTGACCTTCGTCTTGCGCTTTGACATTTCTAATTTCAAACACGCTGAAAATTCCTGTTATGAATACTGTTGCCGTAAGAATTTTAACTAATGTTTTTTTATTTATATTCATAATCTTATAAAAAATTAAAATGTAAACAGCGTTTCAGAACTTCCACCAACTCCAAAAAACATAGTGAATTTTTTCTTTGCAAACTGCAATATTTTATCCGCATTCTCTATAGATAACGATATTCCAGCGGAACCTTCCCCTTCACCCACTTGCCTCAATATAATACTACTGCTGTCATCTAGCGCGCTTTCTACCAAAGAACCATCTATCATCCATTTATAGTTTGAGCTAGGAACTACTTTTGTATTTGAGGAAAAAAAGTATGGATAAGCCGTTATTTTTACCTCTTCATTTAAAAGACTGAATTCATTACTTATCGCTTCCTCGTATCTTACACCAAAAATATTATTATATTCATAGAAGACTATTTTTGGAGAAATCGCTGAAATAAAAGTTACCCCTTTCCCTTGTAGAGTTCCATCCGCGGAGGAAACTTTTACATCAACACGAGAGGTTCTGGATATTTTAGGTCCTATAGTTTTAAGTGTATCTTTTCCTCTTCCTGACAAATTACCAAGTACTTTTCCATCTTTTTCCCATATAAATATAAGGTCCTTTGCTGAAAGCTTCTTCCCGCTTGAAGCAATAAACTCTGGCATAGCAATAACAGTAACCTCCGCATCAGACGCTGGAAGCGCTTTACCAGAGTAAAATGGCGGTGTATATGAACTTGCTTCCCACAATAGGTTTACTTCTGTCGGCGTAATAACAATACTCTCCTGTATTGCGCCACTTTCAGCGCTTTCTATCACAACATCTATTTTTGAACGCGATCCTAGTTTGCCTGTTTTAAATTGCGCTCTTTTGATACCAGCTCCACGCGCTATTATTTCACCATCTACAAGCCATGTTATACGGCTAGCTCTGTCCAAATCAACAGAAAAACTTTCTATCTCAACATTTACTATTTGACCCGCTTTCGGATTCTCCGGATAAACTCTAAAAGAAATCGTCTCTCCAATTCCGGGGATTTGAGCGTACGTAAAAAGTGAGATGGAGAATAAGAAAATTGAAATTATAAATGTGTTTGTCGTAAAATTCTTCATATTCATATTTTAATAATTTGGCGTGACTTTTCTGAGCATTCTACCTGTATTTGCTCTGGCCTTTCCGCCTGAAAGTTTGCTAAGATTTAATCCTATCTTCGTGTTTAGATTATACATCTTATCTTCTAATTTTACGATTACAAGCATTACGGCAACAGCAAATGTCCATGCGGGAAGATCGTTTAAAATAGGAATAATTTCAATAATTCCGCCGACTGATAAAATTGATATGCGCAACAGTGCCGCTTTTCCTCTTAAAAATGGAATTCCATTTAACTTAAACCACAGATAAAATGTAAGCCACGCGAAAATACTTATTAGAGAAACGAAAATCCACCCGATGAACGGAATAAAATTAAG
>JBBTTR010000014.1:15009-17720 GCA_038064155.1 Patescibacteria group bacterium
CGAAAATACTTATTAGAGAAACGAAAATCCACCCGATGAACGGAATAAAATTAAGAAGAAACTGCACGCCGTCAATGGTAAGGGCAACGCCGAGCATAAGCGCGCCCTGCATATTTCCTATTCTTATTCTTTTTTCTTCATTATTTTCCATAATTTTTTATACGCCATCATAATCGCCTTTTTGTCTCCATCTTGCGTCTCGTGCAAAATCCTTACTTGGCTGATTTATAAATTGTTGAGCTTGTTTCTGCTCTAATGGCGACATTTCTATAGTGTCTTCTCTTTTTTCTAACAATCGCGCACGCTCTTTTTTGATGATAAGAACCTGCGACGGGTCAGAAGTGATAATCTGGTCTTCTGTATAAGATGCGATTATTTTAACAGCCACATGTTTAAGACCCGCGAAAAATATTCCCTCCCCCACGCTTGATTCAAGCAATAAATATTTTTCCTCATCACTTAAGTTAAATGTTTTCTGAACAGTGTCAATTGATGTGGGCGATTGTTTAAGTAGAAGTTGTATAGAAGAGTTTGTAATAAGAGGTAATCCGTATGGCGATTTCAAAAAGTCTCCTACATCCTGTGTGATGGTGGCAAGTCCAAGATAATATTTTCGGCCTCTCTTTGCCATACTAAAGAGGAATGACGCCGTATCTTCTGACTTCATCATCCACCACGCCTCATCTATCACAAGGAGTCTTTTTTTCAAATTTTTTCTTATCGCGTTCCATATATAGTGAGTAATTATATACATAGCTACGGGCTTTAAGTCATCTTCCATATCACGCACAGAAAACACAACGAATTTCTTATTTATATCCACATTTGTTGATTTATTCAAAAATCCTGACCATGTACCTTTTGTGTATTTGGAAAGTTTTTGAACAAGAGAATCACTTCCTTCCATACCTCCAAGCACCATTTCAAAATCAGATAAAAGAGGCGGTTCCATACTTGAAAAATCAGAATTTATTGTAATATCTTTGAGCGCGTATGTTTCTGTTATTGCCCTATCTATAATAGCGTCCTCTTCTGGCGTAAGCCCGCCAAGCATAATCCTAAACATACCGACTAAATGCACGATATTTGAACGCAGTACATCAGACGACGCTTCATCTTCACGAGGTGTGGGCAAGTCAAATGGATTAATATGCTGCTCTGAATTAAGAGAAATGCTAAAGTACCTGCCCCCCGTTGCCTCCGCCATATACTCATACTCTCGTTCAGGGTCAATAACTATAACCTCTGTGTCAAACATCAATGTCCTCAAAATCTCAAGTTTTGTGGCATACGACTTACCAGAACCTGCCGTGGCAAACACAACAGAGTTGTAGTTTGAAAGTGAAAATCTATCAAAAAGAATTAGAGATGAGTTGTGTCTGTTTACGCCATGGAGCACTCCTTTATCCGCAGTAAGGTCAAAAGATATAAAAGGAAACAAACTTGATAAAGGCGCTGAATTTAGTTTTGAGTGCACCTGTAGAATATCAGTTGCCACGGGAAGCATACTCTTAAAACCTTGCTCTTGTTGAAATAAAGCCGGTTTAAGATATACGAGTTTTGACTCAAGGATTGATTTTATTTCTGATTCTGTTTTGTCTAATTCTTCTTTTGTATCCCCGTATATTGAAACATAAAGTCCAACATCAAAAAGTCTTTCTTGCGCTTGCTGAAGTTTATCTCTTAAATCTTCAAGGTCTTGATATGCCGTGTCTAGTTTTGGGTCGCGAACAAGTCCTTTTTCCTCGCGCGTTCTTATTTGACTTTCCACCTCCGCGACTTTTTTCTGAAACTTTCGAAGCACCGTAACCGTGTCAATAGGATGTATATATATAGAAATATCAAACATCTTGTCCAGATTAATAATGGGAGAAAACCAGCTATCTGAAAGATATCTAGGGTAAGATATTACAAAAAATGTGCGCATTATCTTGTCCCCAAGGTTTAGCTCTCTTGGCGTGATACTCAAAGCGGAGGGAGCTATAACATCTCTAAGTTCTAAAACACCCGCGTCATATATCTCTTGCGGTAAGATAGGCAAGATAGCTTCTGGTGTTTCTTTATTCCTTTTTAGAAAATCAAATAAGCCCATATTATTTATTAAGCGGAATCGGCTTCTCAAGCTCTCCCGGGTTAAACATCTTATAAAGAAGCTCTATCGTCTCTTCCGTGCCGAGGCGCGCGACACGTATGCCGGTTCTTAAAAGTCCTTGTTCAACTACGGATATTCTTTGTTCAAGTTGCGTGCGACTCTCCTCAAAACTTTTATTTTTTTCTTTCAAATCAGTTTTGTTACCTCTATTTTTTATTGAATTTATTATCCCATCCTTTGTTGAAAAAAAAGCTGGTGAATAAGATACGACCACAAAAAAACTTTTTGACATTATATTGGCGCTTTGCGTAAAATTCTTTATAAATTCTATATACTCGCGTATTTGAATCCTCATTAAGTCAGTAACCTGGGCTTTATAGCGTTCTTCAAGAAGAGCCACATATGGCCTTATATCCAGTTTTCTGGATTGCACAAAAATCTGTATGGAAAAATCCAAAGAGTTGAGAAAGTTTTGAAATTGAAACAAAGTAGCTGTTTGTTCATCAGCTGACTTTAGAGCAAAGTTAAGAGATGATGTCATAAGCGCGGCGCGAAGCGAGCCGTCTTTTAAAACAATGATGCCGTCCCGCACCTCTTTTACTTCTACAAATTCTTGTGT
>JBBTTR010000014.1:17820-26748 GCA_038064155.1 Patescibacteria group bacterium
CTTTTAAAACAATGATGCCGTCCCGCACCTCTTTTACTTCTACAAATTCTTGTGTCGATTTTGATTGTTTTGCCATGATTATTTTAACGAAACAGTCAACTCACCCCCTAAAGCTTCCGCAATATTTGATAAAAATGAGATTGTTGGATTTGTTTTACCTGATTCAAATCTTGCTATTGCAGACTGTTTTGTTCCGATCTTCTTTGCCAGAGCTTCTTGTGTCATTCCTTTTTTTAGTCGTTCTCTTATTATCATCTCAATTAGATCATATTGAGGTTTCAGCTTTAAATAAGCCTTATTTGTCTCTTTATTTTTTAAAAGTTGTTCTTTGAAAATTTTAAAATCTTTCATATCTCCAATATAACATATATGTTATTATAACGCAATATTTTTTTGTCTATTTGTAGCTATTTTTATCTCTTTTTTTGGTATTTTTGCGGTTTTTTTTACAAAACCGTGCAGTAATATAGCTTCTTTGTTATAAAATGCATATAATATCCTGACTTTTTTGTTTCCATGTATTCTAAGTTCAAAGATTTCTTCAGCTATTTTCTTACTATGAGGCATACTTAAGCTATTCCCGAATTTCTCCAGAAGCTCAATTGTATGGGTTACTTTAGCTATAGTTTCAGAATCTAAAGACTGAATAAATTTTTCTAAAGAACTGTTAAATATTTTTATTTTCATAATTAATTATTTTTGTTGTGACGCGTCAGAGTATATGCTTTCTTTTATATCCAAACTCCAAGCAATATCTTTGAGTTTGTTCCCTGATAATTTTGGTATATTAATCTGTGACCCTACTGTACTGTTTATAGTAGCATTTAGTTTGTTTTTTTCCGCGATTATCTGATTAATATCTTTACTTTTCCATATATATAACCTATTGCTTAACAAATATTTAAACGCGGATTCCAACGCAAACACGAAAGGCCTGTCATTTACTTTATAAAATGCCAGAGCAACAGCAAGCGCGACAATTGGGATTGCCAGAAATACCGCGACAATAACAGGAAATATTTTTAGCAGTATAAACAGCACTCCGCCCGCTCCAGCAAGATAAACAAATTGCTTCAGGGTTAACGGCCCAAAAATCTTGTCTTCTACTTCAATAAATTGTGGAACTTGAAATCTCATATTTTAGAATTATTCATAAATTCATAATTCGCCAATAGAATAAAACCTAAAAGGTTTTATTCTATTGGCTCCCTATACGGGTCTATGCGGAATGGTTTTTTATTCTCAAAACTCGGCCTTTGCTCATTTGGAGACCTTGTTTCCAAATGAGGATTTTTCAGTTCATCTGATTGTGTCGGAGGATTCTGCGGTGGCGGAGGAATAACCGACTTAACTGCTTGTTGTTCCCTAATCTGCTGTTTAATTTCTTCCGATTCGTCACTTAGTAACCCTGTTACCAAGCGAAACTTTTCGTTTTTTTCATTTAACGGTGAGTGATGGATTTCTTTTTGCGTTTGTGTTTTTTCCAATTCTTGATTCTTGATTTCTGCTTGTCCCGTTATGAGGTCATCCGCGAATTCGGCAGGAGGTGTCTCCACCGCCTTTTTCAGAGCTTCTCTAATCGGTAAAAATATCTTTTCGTTTACATCTCCCGCGACAGCATTGACTTTATTTTTTGAAATATGAAGATATACTTTTAGATTCCTGACAAAGTCGCTTGTTTTTTCAACACCAAGCGTAACATATATAATTTCTTCAAATAAAAGTCCTGTTTGGTCTATATGAAGTTTGTATTTCTCCGCGATAGACCTGATTAAATTTGCTCTGTCAACAGAACCCATAGCGTCTTTGACGACTTCCGGTATAAGTTTATATTTTTCATTTAAAAAATCTTTTGAATATCTCATAGTTATTTGTATTTATTAACATCCGTGTACTCGTTAACATCTGTTATTATTTTCTTTTTTTGTTCATTATTCGTCTACGCGCCCCATAATTTACCCGCCTCAGTCTTCCAAAATGGATTGTTTTGATTTACTTTCGCTTTTATTGTTTCTTTTTGAGCTTTTGTGTACGCGCCTGTCTTATGTATTTCATTGAGTATATCTCCATTGCTAATATGCATTGCGACCAATGGATTGGACATATCGGCAGGATTTATATCTTTTATATGTTTAGATTGAATGTTATCCATAATTAATTTAATTGCGGCAGGCGCGCTTGAACTGATCGCCGAAGCGAGATCTTTTTTAACTTTCTCAATAATTTTTTTATCGGCAATTTCTATTTCCATTTTTTCAGTCTTATCCATATCTTCAGATGATAAAGCGTTATTTAACTCCGACTTAAGCGCGGGGTCATTCAATATAGAGTTCAAATCAATACGACCTCTTTCAGACATTTTTTTATAAAGTTTTTCTTTAATGTCCAAACTTACTTTCTTACCAAAAGTATCTTTAAGCGCTTGTGTCGCCTTTGGGTTGCCTATTTGAGCATTCTTTATGCGTTCGTTAATACCTTTTACTTTAAATTCAGTGTCAGCGTCTTTTGTCTTATCTTGCTCTTCCGTTGAAAGCCCCTTCATCACAACACCCATGTCTATCGTGCTTATGTAAGGCATAATAGCGGCGCGATTTTTCGCGGACAATTCTTTAAATGCATCTTTCTTTTGTTCCGTTGACATTTTATTAAATATCTTCGCTTGCTTTTCAGGATCGCCCTGCTCACGAGAAAAGAGAATTTTTGATATGGCTCTCTTGTCAGCCACAGATGTTGTTATCATATCTAATTTATTTTTAAGAGAATCTGTGCTTTGGTCTTTTTGAAGCTCTTCCCGTTTATCAACGATTGCTCGTCCAGCGGCGCCAAACATACCAGCAACACCCACAACACCGGGAATTTTTCGTAATGTCTTTGCAAAACCACCCTTGCCTTCTTGCAACTTCTCTGCGACTGCGCCTGCTTGAAGTTGCGCGTATCTTCCGACTCTCCTAGGAGCATATAATGCTCCTTTACCCAAAACTCCCTGTCCCCATTGGCGAGCGGATTTGCCCAATTTCATAACAGTAGCAGAACCTTTTATTCCCATTTGTTGCGCAATAATGAGAGATGCTATGATGAAGAAAATGACAATAATAAAATTGAGAACAAGGGGTATGGTTTCAATAAATGTTGTATGATCTGTAAGATTAACAAACTTATCTTTTTCATCGTTGAATACTCCTATTGATTTTCTAAATGTTTCTGAATTTATAACCTCTATAACAAACCATGTAAGAAGAAGGTAAATTGGAGCAAATAATGCATATTTAAACAGCGTATTCATCCACATTTTTGTATAACTACTTGTTGCGGGAAGGATCATTCCAACAAATGCTAACGGCGAGAGTATCATTAAGAATATAAGTACAACATAACGCGAAATAAGTAAAAATGCTCCCGCAAGAAATGAGAAGGAGGCAACAAGAAATAATACTGAACCGAAAACTCCAACTAAAAATATCTGCGTGAAGTTTAAATTAGTTCTTGCTAAATCGCTAAAATCTTTTTTGGAATATAAAGTTGATAGTCCGAGCGCTTGCATATAAGAATCGCTTAAACCGCTCCATCCGGTGATTAATGAGCCTTTTTTATGAGCTTGCGAACTTTTAACAATTTTATTATAAAACTGCAACGCAAGAAGATTACTTGAGTCAATAACAACACTTGTGAAAAATAGACTGAAGTTTATAAGAAGCGCAACAGCAACAAGTGTAGCTAAAAGTTTCTTTATTCCATACGATTCAATTCTTAAAATAGTAGCCATCCCCACGACAAGCAGTGCGAAGATTATTACAATGTTTGATAGGTCCCTAAATACTTCCCACCCTTTTTCAACCGCTCCTATCTTTTTTACACCGTCACCCATCTTCAACACGGTCTTTTCAACAGCAACATTAAGAATACTTCCACTTATGCCAACAATGAACCCAAAAAATTCAAGAACAATTTCCACAACATTTGCAGATATTGATCTTATGCAATTATACAAATTAAAGTCCCAGAAAATATTACAACCTGTTCCAGAATCACTTTTTCTTGCAGCTTCTTCTCTCTCTAATCGTATTCTTTCTTGTTCTTTTTCAAATTTTTTTCCATCTGCGAGGCCAGTACCGGTCATAGTACCCGCGCGATTATTATATGTCCCTGACCCCGGCGCTCCTGCGGTTTCAATTCTATTAAGTCTCGGATTAATTATATCAGTTTTACTTCCAACTGCTCTACCGTCTGGACCTGGACCAAGTATTACTCGATTACTTGTACTTGTTTGTGTTCCAGGACCAGTGCCACCAGTACCTCTACCAAGAGCGAAAGCTATTTTTACATCAAACACGCCAAAAATTCCTGTTGCGAGAACTGCAATTATCAGGATTAACGGAAGTATTTTTTTGAATGTTGTTGTTTGCATTTTATTTTTTCATTTGCTCCTAAAGGTCTAACCTATCCTATCACTCTGTTCCTCCTCAAGGACATACCTTTTCCGCAAATCTTTACGAATTCTGCTGTTGCGACGGTGGCGGAAATTCCTGACATTCTTTAATTTGCCCATTTATTGCCGGGTTAAGCGAATTCATCTCTTCCGCAATGGCCATTCTTTCTTGCTCGGCAAAAAAAGTATCATCTCCTCTTAAAATATTTTGTCTTCGCATATTCTCCAATTCATTCGTGGGAACTTGCAATTGATACGGATTTACCGCTTTCTGTATGTCGGTAAGCAAAGAATCTAGTTTTATTATATTGGCGCTTTGCGTGTTTATTTCAGAAATAAGAATATTTTTACGCGGAGTGATAAACGCGTCTATTGTGGAAGAAGCGTTGTTTATTCTTTGAGAAGCTGTCGCTTTTTCATCATTTGTCAATTCTAAATTTTTATCCGCGATTTTGCCTTCATAACATTGAATTAAACCTAACAATTGCGTTTCGGTTTCTTTCACGCTTTCAAGCGACCCCTGTTTAGATGTTAAATAAATCAATTCTTCATTTAGCACCCTGCCAAATTCAATTTCTGAACTTGCTATTACATTTTGTATCGCGCTTGAGTCTTCCGTGGTTAAAAGACGGCTTGTATATGAAGATTTTCCTCTTGAGGCGTTGCTTAAACCGCGCAATCCGCCATTAACACTGCTAAATACCGTTACAATAAGTTGCGATGTGAGAGCGTTCACGACTTCATTAAACTCATCCGCGAGCTCAAGTTGTCTTACACCGTCTCCTAAGATATTAACAAGCTGACCTTCTATAACACTTCCTGGCGTTACTATTTTACAACGAGGCCGTCCAGTAGAACCGTCTGGTAATTCTTCACATTCTTTATATGACAAAAATCCATTTCCCCAATCTAAAAGTTTCATCTCTTCTCCTTGCGCGTTGTCAATTCTCGCTTCAAGCTCCGATGCGGACGCCAAATAATTATTATAAGGATTATTTCTTGTTGTAAGCTCAAACCAACCTGCCCAACCGCCTTGAGAAAAGTCGCCATTTATAAAATCGTCCATATTTGCGACTATATCGGAAAGCGTGCATCTTACATCTTCTTCAAATCTATTGCTCGGAAGAGAAAGCGCGATTTTTATATTCATTTTCCACGGACTGCAAAGCGCTTCAAGAGCCGTGCCTTCTATAAAATTCGCTGTTGTGGCGTCCGCTATATCCAAAAGAAGTCCGTTAATGTCGGTAACATAAGCGGGACCTCCTTGAAAGCCCGAATTTATCCAATTAACCATACTTGCTGTAATGCCTCTAATAGTGGTTTTTGCCATAAGCATCCAAATTGAATCAAGAGTTCTTTCTTTTTGATTGGATTTCCTGTCATCTGTTGGGACCATATTATTTCCAAGCGAACCGATATTCAAAATCCCAGCTGTTTTTGCTTTTATTTGATTAATTTGAGTCGTATTGTTTGACAACAGAGGGTTAATGAGACTTGGATTAATTCCACTTGTCTGCGCGATGGCGTGATTAATACTTAATGGACTAAAAATTATAGAGGTAACAACCGCTATTATTATGCTTGGTAATATTTTTTTGAAAATATTTTTACTCATTTTTTATTAAATAATATGCCACAAATACCCAACTTCTTCAGTTTTAAAAATTATTTTATTTTCCATAAAATAATTTTTAATTTCTTTAAAGAAATCTATTTGAGCGTCAATCACGGCAATATAAACGGCAAATCCATTCATACCGCGAATCGGGTCATCAAAAGTCAAACTCATATCGCTCAAAGCGTTGCTTATAATATTATAACCGTTTACGATATCTAAATGAACAAGAGTCAAGTCTTCCGGAGTTTTAATATTTAAAAGTTTATCTATTGCCATATTATACATTTCGGAAGATTTTTTAAGATACTCCGCGTCTTCTTTGTTTTCCGTCTTTAACATTCTTTCAAAAACAACGAGCTCGTCTTGGTTCAAGTCTCGCGAATACAGTTTTGTTATTGAAATAAAATCATTGCCATATTTTTTTAATGCGTCTTCGCTATTGTTGTTTATAACATTCAAATCAGAAATTTCGTATTTATTATTAATTTCATTATATAAAGAATCTTCTATGACAGAGGTGATTAAAAAATTTTTATTTTCATTATTAAGACCTTCTTGAGAATCCTTCCGCAAAGATAAATATTTTCCAAACAAATTTTGCGCGAATTTATCGGTTTTGGTCTGACTTTCGTCTAAAAAATCAGAATTTGTCTTTTCTATAAAATCATTGTCTGCCAAATAATCATCCGGGCCTGCCGTAAGCGGGTTTCTTCCATCTCTTGCTTCGTCGCCGTCATTTGTTCCGTCTCCGTCTGTATCGGGATTATTCGGATCCGTCCTCCACAATCCTTCTTCCCAGTCTTTAAGGCCGTCATTATCATTATCTCTTCTTGTTATATTATTTAAAGCTATCTTTGTGTCTTTATTTAAATTAGTCACGCTTGCAGACGGCGCATTTTCATAATTTGAGCGATTCGGCTTCAGCGCAAGAAAACCAAGTACTGCTATCGCAAGCAACCCAAAAATCACAAGCTTGAGTTTTCCCTTTGATAAAAATTTCATTAAATTGTATTAAAATTATAGCAAAATATATAGGTTTTAAGTAATTAAAACCTGTATATTTATGTGGATAATAAATATCTTACTTTCATTCTTTTGTGATATAGTGCGTATGTATGTTTTACTCAAAAAAATTGACTCTATTCTTAGTGGTTATTTTCCTTGCTATAGCAACTCTTTATCCAATTTCAACTGCCGCGCAAGTAACCGCGGGCAAGCCATTACTTAATACGCCTTCAGTATTTAATCCATCGGGAATTGGTATAACTACCTATTCATATTCAGGTATTAAACCGTTTGGAGGAAGAATTATTAGCATGCAACCATGCGCGACGCCAGCTGGAATAATGCTAAATATCGGCGGACCAATGGGCGGACAGTTTCTTTTAACGAACAGCAGTCAAATGTTTGACTATAATGTATTTATGAATGGTGTGTGGACACTTGGAACGGCTGGCATTTCTGCCGTTACCTGTAAAGGGAAAAGTGGACTTTTCTCTGGCGGATTTGTGGCAAAAACCGCAATATCATACGGTGTTTCTCTTGCTATAAATGCGTTATTTCCGGGAGCCGGCGTGCTTTTCTCCATCGGTGATAAAGGTTTTCGTATCGGAAATGTTATTGGCAGTATAGCGGGGTTTGCAAGTAGTTTTGGTTTTGGGAAAAAACTTGACACATTAGGCCACCCTTATGTCATTAAAATGGTCGGCACAAGCTTGACCCCATAAAAACTTAAAATGCAAAGTGAATTTCATAAAAAGGGTTCCCCTTTATATTTATTTATAAACTTTGAACAATCTCTCTCCACTCCAAAACAGATAAATCTTCGGCGCGAGCTTTTTTGTTTATTTTTAATTTATCAAATATTTTTTCCAGTTTTTCTCTATCGGCAAAAACGCGCAAATTGCTTATAAGCAATTTGCGTTTATGAGCAAAGCCATTTTTCACCACTTCAAAAAACCGCTTTTCCGTCTCCCGGCAAACCAAGCAAGGTCCGACCTTGCTAAAAAAAAATTTGGATATGTTGTTTATTGCAAGAATTGCAGAATCAACTTTAGGTGCAGGGTTGAAGTTCCCGGCTTTTACAGTTTGAATATATTTTGGCTCACCGTAAGCTTTTACACTTATAGACAAAATACTTTCTTTTTTGCTTCGCGCTATTCTTTCAACGACCTCTTTTTGTAATAAAATAACCATTTGCGATGGCTGTGTATCTGACGAAAGTACTTTGCGCAAGAACTCTCCGGTAATATAATACGGAATATTCGCAACAATTTTATAATAAAATTTCTCATCAAGGTCTTGTCTCTTCCTATCGCTTGATAAAAAAGCTGCGTTTTCTCCTTCTTTATCCTCCTCAAGGCTAGACCTTTTCCTAAGATTTTTAAAATCAAAAGTTAAAATGTCGCCATGCATGAGAATTAATTTTTCATTTTTAATTTCTTTTTTAAATTTTTCTTGAAGAAATGATATTAATTCACTATCTTTTTCAACAGCAATCACCTTCCCCACTGACCTAAGCAAGGTTTGGGTCAAAATACCTTTTCCTGGACCAACTTCTAAAACAACATCTTCGTGTTTAAGATTCGCGGTTTCAACTATTTTATTTACAACAGATTCTGATGTAAGAAAATTTTGTCCTAATGATTTTTTTGGTCTCATAATATTATGCGCTCTTCAAGCGCGACTTCATCTATCAAATCATCTTCTATATCCATTATAAAATCAGATGGCAAGTTTACAGTTTGTGAACCAAAGATTGTGCGGACTGACGCATAAGTAAGGAAAACCTTTTTCTTGGCGCGAGTGAGCGCAACATAGAAAAGTCTGCGCTCTTCTTCATCGTCTTTTTTTTCATCTGAAAGTGAAGTGTTGGGGAAAAGTC
>JBBTTR010000014.1:26848-39750 GCA_038064155.1 Patescibacteria group bacterium
CGCTCTTCTTCATCGTCTTTTTTTTCATCTGAAAGTGAAGTGTTGGGGAAAAGTCCATCTTCAAGCCCAGAGATAAATACAATTTTAAACTCCAAACCCTTTGACGCGTGCACTGTCATCAAACGCACCGCATTTTTCTCTTCTTTAAGTTCATCCTGGTCAGATGCAAGCGCTGAATCTTCCAAAAGTTTCTCTATACCTTCTTGTGGTGGTAACTTATCATAACGCATTGCAAGTGTTACGAGTTCTTTTATGTTTTCAAGCCTTTCTAAATCTTCTTTGTTTTTAGTTTTTAACATTTCTTCAATACCAGATTCTTTTAGTATAAATTTTATAGTTTCGCTCGGCTTTGCATTCATCGCAGTATGCGCGATTTTCTTAAGGAGCAATTTAAAGTCGTCAACTTTCTGCGCAATTTTTAAACTTAACTCATCCTCTCTTCCCTCTACAATTTTCAAAAGCGTTATTTTACCAATACCTCGCGATGGCACATTTATAATCCTTTTCATATCAGAGATACTGTCTGTATTAAGCGCGGTGCTCAAAAATGCTAAAATATCTTTTACTTCCTTTCGTTCAAAAAAGCGTACCCCAAGCACCTGATACGGTATTTCAAGCGCTAAAAACACCTCTTCTAGGATTCTAGACTGAAAATTAGCTCTATAAAGCACTGCTATTTCTTTCGGCTCAACTCCACTCTCAATAAGCTCTTTTGATTTTAGCGCTATAAATTGCGCTTCTTGCATTTCGTTATAAGCTGTGAAAAGCGATATGTTTTCTCCATCTGGGTTGTTTGTAAACAAAGTTTTCTCTTTACGGTTTTTGTTTTTCTTAATTATTCTGTTTGATGCTTCAAGAATAGTTTTGGTAGAGCGATAGTTTTCTTCAAGTAAAAGTGTTTTCGTATTATTGTACTGTTTTTCAAAATCCAATATGTTCTGAATATCTGCTCCACGCCAACTGTAAATGTTTTGGTCCACATCTCCCACAACACATATGTTGTTGTGTTTGTGCGCAAGCAAGTTTGCAAGTTTGTATTGAACTTTGTTTGTATCTTGATACTCATCTACGTGAATGTACTTCCAAATATTTTGGTATCTTACTAGAATATTTTCATTTTGTTCTAAAAGATTAACGGTTTTTAAAAGTAAGTCGTCAAAGTCAAAAGCTTTTTCACTTTTTAGTATTTTCTCATACTCTTGCCACACTTGCGCAACGATTTTTTGGAAATATGAATTACCAATATTTTCTGCGTACATTTTTAGAGATACGGTATCGCTTTTTTGTTTTGAGATTATACTTAATATTTTTCTTGGTTCGTGCTGTTTAGGATCAATATCTACTTTTTTGATTGCATCTTTAATAGCGCGTAGGGAATCGTTTCTATCAAAGATTTTAAAATGTCTTGTAATATTTAAAAGTTGCGCGTTTTCTTTTAGTACTCGCACGCCGAGCGCGTGAAAAGTCGCAACATACGGATACGCATTTGCGGTGATTGGAAAATTAATTTCTTTATCTTTATCCAGTAAATCCTTCACGCGCTCTTTCATTTCCTTCGCGGCTTTGTTGGTGAATGTCACGGCAAGAATATTCTCTGGCGCTACGCCTGATTTTATAAGATTAAGTATTCTGTGCGTGATTGTCTTAGTCTTCCCCGCTCCAGCGCCTGCAATAATCAAAAGTGGTCCGTCTTTATGAAGTACAGCTTCTTTTTGTTGTGGATTGAGCCCTTTTAAGTGCATTGTTATATTGTTATGTTTAATTTAAATTTTTGTACTCCTATTTTCCAAATACCCTTCTCTCTAAATGCCTGTATGGTCTGTCTTTTTGCTTTATTAACTGTGAATTTGAATGCGATATTTTATTCCTTTTTCCATACTCAGCAGGTGTAATTATTTTCATACCTCTTCTTGAGGGTCAAGTATCAGTTTTTCTAAACGATTCAGATATATCTTGATACGTTTCGATGGTTTGTTGGGCAATTTTCCTCCCGTTTCCGCTTCTTGATGCAGAACAGCGCGTTCTACTTCAGGCGAAGCTTGCAGTTCTGGGTTTTTAAGATGGATGGGGTGCTTTTCCATATTATAAAGCAGTTTAGCAGAAATTTATTGTTTAGTAAAAAATAAAAGATTAAGAGGCTTTAAGTTCTTACAATTCTTTTTCAAAATCGGATACAAATCTTTGTCTATTTTTCTCTCAAAGCAGATAGCACCTTTGTCATACCGCCAGTTTTCGTTTTCATAGAGCGCTTTCTGGCTTGTCGGAATAATCCTTGCCGCGTTTTTGAATCCACCAAAGAGTCGCTCTCTAAATTGAAATTGCCGTAAAGCTTGAAGCTTAAATCTGCCACTTTTTCTCTATCTTTTTATGGTCGTATTTTTGTTCTCTGCTCCTCTGCCTCGCTTCCTTCTGTCTTTGGCAAGGTTATAGGTCTTAGGAAAGAAACGGAGAATTAAGAAGTATTTTCAAGTCTCGTAATTCAAAGTGAATTTGCAAAACAAAAAGCCCCAATCTTACTTATATTTCTATAAGTAAGATTGGGTTCGCTTAAGAAGATTCGATGGGCGTTTCCGCCTTAATCAATTCGGCCAGTTTTTTACTGGCTTCACGCATCTTTTCGCAAAATCCTCTTATCTTACCATCTTGTTCTCTACCATATTCAAGATAATAAGTAGGATCCCAATATCCAATATGCTCGTCCCTTCTGTGCATATTGATTTCAGACCCAATCCTGAGTCCTTCTTTATAAATCATTTCTTGAAGGGCCTCGAACATAGCGTCCATTTTTTCTTCAAGCAGTTTAATAAACTCAATATTGTTATTGCTCATTTTTCCTCCTCCTTCTCTTTAAAAATTGATTGATTTAAAATTGTAATGTAAAAGGGCAAACCAAAATTCTCTTGAAGTATAGCACCTAATGAGTTAATTGTCAAGCCTTTGTACAGTTAACCATATGCCCCCGATTTTTGCCTAAAAACCAATTCTGTGGCGGGGTGGATAACTTCGTTGACTTTATATCTCAGAGGGGTATAGTAGTGAAATACCGAACAGTGGTAATTTTTTATGGCTTTGTTAAGCCATTTATGGACGATATTTCAGCATTGTCGCAATAAAACAAAGCATATCATACATACAAATCAAGACCTTGATCTTCCCTATAAATCTACCGGGAATCAGGCGACAAATGCAACATTTTGGACTCTTTTTGCAACAAAAGTGTTGTTTTTTGTGTTTATTGTAGGCGCTTTAACTACTCCAAGACTTGCTCACGCTGGAGTAGTTTCGTTTGTTTCAGGACTGTTTTCATCATCAAAAAAAGCTGAAATTACTACTGTGAGTATATATAACTCACAAACAATACCAATACTCCGCGCGGCTTTAAATGTGGACCCAAACCCTTCAAAAGGTGGCGGTGATATAATAATAGTGGATGACGAGGCTCTTCTTTCTGAAATAGGGCCTTCTGGGACGATTGCGGAAATTGAAGAGAGGCCAGAAGCATCAGATAAGATTAGTATATATGTAGTACGTGAAGGAGACTCTCTTTCACAAATTGCAAAAATGTTTAGTGTTTCAACTAATACTATTATCTGGGCAAACGACATCAAAAGAGGTTCATTTATAACACCAGGACAAACACTTGTGATACTCCCTATTACCGGAATTCGTCATACTGTGGTAAAAGGTGAAACTATTAAAAGTATAGCAACAAAATACAAAGGTGATTATGAGGAAATACTTCAATATAACGACCTTACTATAGAATCAATAATTGCTGTTGGAGATATGATTGTCGTACCGGACGGAGAAATTGCGGCGCCAAAATACACAAGCGCGAGTACTATTGTAAAAGGAGGCGGAGGTCCATCATATATCGGATATTACATTATGCCTTTGACAGCTGGGATTCGTTCACAAGGACTTCACGGATACAATGGAGTTGACTACGCGGCGCCTATCGGTACACCGATATTAGCTTCAGCATCAGGTGATGTGATTATAAGCAGAAGTTCTGGATGGAATGGTGGTTATGGTAACTATATTGTTATAAAACACTCCAATGGCACACAAACACTCTACGCGCATAATACTAAGAATATAGTTTACTCTGGACAACATATAGTCCAAGGACAAGTTATCGGATATGTCGGCTCAACTGGCCGTTCAACCGGAGCGCATGTTCATTTTGAAATCCGTGGGGCTGCAAATCCGTTTTAGATTTTAATGATGAATTAAAAATTGTAAATTTTGAACAAAACCGCGTCAGCTTTGTTGACGCGGTCTTTGGTATAGTTGTTTCATAATTTATAACTCCTGATTTTGCTTTGGCCGATACTGCAGAGCTTCCAAAATGTGGCTTTCCTCTACATTTTTGTTTTCATCTAAGTCTGCAATAGTACGCGCAAGTTTTATTACTCTGTGGTACGCGCGTGGAGATAAATCCATCGAGCGCGCTGCGGAGTTCAATGTTTTGCGCGTATTATCTCCAAGCTCTACAAGTTTTGTTAAATCTCTGCTATTCATTTCACTGTTTGTTTTTATTCTTCCTTTTGCGCTCTTGAAACGCTTTTCCTGAACCCCGCGCGCTTTCAAAACATTCTTCTTTATCTTGTCGCTTTCCTTATTTTCACTTCCTTCTTCTACTTTCTCTGAAAGTTTGTCATGCGAAATATTTGCTACCTCAATCCACATATCAATACGGTCAATTATCGGTCCAGAAATCTTCCTCTGATATCTAGCAAGTGCGATATGGGAACATATACACTTACGCTTACTCCCAAAGTTTCCACATGGACAAGGGTTCATCGCCGCAACGAGAATAAAACTTGCTGGAAACGACGCTGAGCCTTTCGCTCGTGATATGCTTATCACCCTATCTTCAAGTGGCTGACGAAGCGCTTCAACCACTCTCCTTTCAAACTCTGGAAACTCATCTAAGAAAAGCACCCCGCGGTGCGCAAGTGTAATTTCGCCGGGTTTTGGGATAGCTCCTCCACCAACTATCGCAACATGTGAAGATGTGTGATGAGGGGTACGAAATGGCGGGTTCGTTATAAGTGTTTCTTTCAAAATCCCCGCGATAGAATGTATTGCAGTAGTCTCAAGCGCATCTTCAAAAGAAAGTGGTGGTAATATATGACAGAATGCTTTTGCAAGCATAGTCTTGCCAGTCCCCGGAGGACCATACATAGCTATATTGTGCCCGCCTGCCGCAGCTATCTCCAAACCTCTTTTAGCTCTTTCTTGCCCTTTAATATCTCCAAAATCAATCAGGTGGTTCATTTTTTTATTTTTAACTTTTGTTTTTTTCTCTTGCTCAATCAGCTTTTTCTCTTCTTTCTTTTCATCTAAATGATTAATCACCTCCTGTAAACTATCAACTCCATATATTTTAATACCATCTATTAACGCGCCCTCTTTTGCATTTTCTTTTGGAAGAAACACTTCTTTAAATCCTTTTCTTTTAGCTTCCAACACAATAGGTAACACTCCGTTTATCTTTCGTAGATATCCATCAAGAGAAAGCTCTCCTAAGAAGAGTCTGTATTCTGGGTTAAATTTTATATCCCCGCACGAAAGCAGATATGCGAGAGCTATACCTAAATCAAACACGGGCCCCTCTTTTTTCAGGTCAGCTGGAGCGAGGGAGATGACAATCTTCTGGTTTTTAACTTTAGGTGATTTAAATCCAGAATTTTTTATGGCAGCCGAAACTCTGTCGCGTGATTCTTCAACAGCTTTGTCTGGAAGTCCCACAACAGTAAAAGCATGGAGGCCTTTTGAGAGGTCTACTTCAATATCAACGATAAGAGCTGAAAGAAGTGTGGTCTGTGCACTGTAAACTTTTGCAAAATTTTTTGTAATCATTGGATTAAGTATAACTCAAAAACAAAACGCGCGCCCTCTAGGCGCGCGTTTTGTTTTATAATATTATTTTTAAGGTCCTAAATGTTCAGTGCATGTTCTCGCTGCGGGATTTGCTTCAAGTCGCGCAACTGGAATCTGACCTTCTGTATCTTCGCAAATTCCATAAGTGCCATCTTCAATCTTTTTCAATGCATACTTGATATTATTAAAACGAATTTCAAGGTCTTTGACCTGTGCTGTATTATTTTCAAATGCTTCTATTCTGTCTGCAACTTCGTTTTTGTCTGCCTCTTGTATATCAATATCCGCAGGAATAGGCTCCCAGTCATCAGGATTTGATGGGTTAATTCTGGCTATTTTTAAGAGATCCTCTGTAATAGCCTCAAGTTCTTCTTCAAGTTTTTTCTTAAAATGTTGCGTGTCTATCTTTTCCATAACTGTATAATAACAGAAAATCGGCAACACCTCAACTGGTTGAGCTGTTGTGCTATATTTTCTTGAATTACGAGACACAAAAATTTATGGTCTGGTTGAGCAAAAACATTTTAAAAAACAAAGAGATTTTGCGACCCGAGGACCTAAGTTTTTGTGTCTCGTAATTCAAAGTAGATTTATCTATTGAACGATTCTGGAAGAACCGCGTCTTGTGAGTATTTCACCAAATGTATTTTCATTTGTGGTTATAATAATAGTGTTCTTATCCACAAATGAATACATCAAAGTCATTTCTCCTTCTTTATTTTTTAGAATTCTAGTATCTTTGTTTTTTAAAACCAAATCATTAAACATAAATGTTTTTATTTCTGATGTTGTTGTGGCTATTTGTGTAAGTGTAGTTTTGGTATTTTTTTCCGCAAAGAGTTGTGACAAGTCTTCCTTTATATATTTCTCCCATTCAAGCATCCCAACAAAAGCATTTTCATAAAAACTGGTTTTAAGTACAATAAATGGCTGATTTCCATCAAACACATGTACGCCTACCATAAAGTTTGGTTGAAGGGAGCGTAAGAATGATGTTGGCACTCGCGCATCAATTGCATTTAGAAAATCGGTTGCGCTGACTAAAGCTCTCTTTTCTATACCTTGCTCGTCCGTAAAAGATTCTGTTATAAGAATATTTTTAATGCGTCCTATAGACAACTGTGTTGAGTCTTTAATTGAAGCTAACTCATTTATAATCTGTCTTCTTGATAAATTTGTTATGTTAAATTCTAAATTATCATCTGCAAAAATAATTGACGATAATTTAGAGCTGGACCCGGCTATATCTGGACTGCTTTTACCGTAGAAATAAAATATAGACCCTATCCCTAATACGATTAGTGTGGTGCTTAGAACAATAACTACAACTTTCTTTGTGAAATTATCTTTAGCTTCTCTTTCATTACTTATTACAGCTAACTTATTTTGTTCCGTACTGTTGCGTTTGTCACTTTCAGCAGAAACAATGTCAATCAAAGAACTTTTTCTTGTTCCTACCACCTGAGCAAGATCACTTTTATATGTACGCAATGACTTTAACTTTGTTTCTACTACTTTGTCTTGTTGTTCATCTATAACCTGTTCTGTTTCCTGCTCAAGGTTTGTTTTTGAAGGCTCTATTATTTCCTCTGCAATTGATTTAGCTTGAAACTGTTGTTCATCTGCGTGTGTTTCTAAAGAAATACTCTCTGGTACAGACGGTATGAGAGGTTTTTCTTCTTTACTACTGCTGTTTATTTCTTTTTGTATAGCTTCTTTCGCTTGTTCTGTTACTATTTCATTATTTACGCCATCTTTTTTATCTTCGAGATTATATACTTCTTCAGAATCTTTTGGCATTACTGGCACAGGACTTATGGCTTCTTTTATATCTTTATTAAATTCTTTTTGTAAATCTGTTTCTTGTTTTATATTTTGTTGTTTGTTTTGTTTGTCTATATAGTTTTTCTTTTCATACAATTCATAAAAATTAGGGATTTTTTTAACATCCTTTCCAAGACTTGTGTAATTAGCGTCTGTTTGTGGACTCTTTGGTAGTATAACCTTATCCTGTTGTGTTGCAGGAACTTTTGGTTTTATTAATTGAGTTATTTCATCAAGAGAAGTCACTTCAATGCCCGGCAAATTATCAGGAGCATTATTTTGCGCTTGAGGTTTTTGTGGTTGTAGATTATCTTCCGCCATTAGACTTATTTTAACAGACTATGTGCGCTTTTCAATTACTTGTATTTAATAAAAATACCTTTCGCGGAGCTTAGCTCCGCGAAAGGTATTTTTTATTTATTTATCATCTTCTTTTATATTCTCAAGTTCTTCAATAACACTATTCACATATCTGTTGATTTTTCGGACTTTTTCATTTATTCCTGTTCTGATTTTATATGTAGAGATATTTTTTGCTCGTTCCAAACTATTTTCTAGTTTGTTCCTTGCGTCATTAATGTCATCGGTATAATTTTTAACATCTTTCATATTAATATAATCAATGTATAAATACTTATATTATCGTCCTCTATATCCCATTAAATATCTTCTTGGATTATCACACATATCAATAAAGTCATCTGCTACTTCACGAAGCTTGCCTGAAGATGATTTTCCAAAAGAAATCACTTCCACCTGACACCCCTCTTTCATTTTTAAATATTGAACAAGTGGTATAAAGTCCCCGTCCCCTGTGGCTAATATCACTGCGTCAAGTTTTGCCGCCATAGAAACGGCGTCTATCGCGATACCCACATCCCAGTCGGCTTTTTTTGCGCCGCCAAAAAATACTTGGAGTTCTTTACTCTTGATTTCAATACCGAGTTTTCCAAGAGCTTCAAAAAAATTAGCTTCTTCCCCTCCCTCTGTGGTAACAACATACGCGCTTGCACGAATAAGATCTCTGCCCGCAAGAGCGTCTTTGATAACATTGCCAAAATTTACTTTTGATTTATATAAATTCTTCGCGCTGTGGTATAGATTTTGTGTATCTATGAAAATCCCAACGCGTTGGTTTTTGTGTTTTATAACTGACATAATAGATTATTTAGCTATATTAGCTATATTAGCTATATTAGCTATATTAGCTATATTAGCTATATTAACTATATTAACTATATTAACTTTTTTATAAAATTTTGCTCTGTCAAGCTATAGAAGCTAGCGAAGTTGAAAGCTAACTTCCTATTTTTTAAGACCTAGTTTTTTAATAAGTGAGCCATATCGCTTCTTATCTTTCTTCTCCAAATATTTCAAATGAGTCCTGCGAGCCGCAACCATACTTAAAAGGCCGCGTCGTGGATGTTTATCTTTATTGTTTTTCTTGAGGTGTTTTGCAAGTTCAGTGATCCTTTTTGTAAGTATAGAAACCTGCACCTCTGGAGACCCAGTGTCAGTATCATGAACTTGCGCCTCTTTTATTGATTTTTCCTTCTTTTTCTTCGTAAGCATAATGTGTACATTATAGCAGAAAACGACCTTTTTTGCAAGTACACTATGTTTATTGCTACAATATGGTTAATGTCGCAAAATATTGAACAATTAAAGCGTGAGTTTCTTGAATACCTTGAGATAGAGAAAGGTAGAAGCTTAAAAACTATTGAAAACTATGACCGATATCTTTCAAAATTTATTGATTTTACAAAAGTTAAAAAACCGTCTGGTATCACAGATGAAGTGGTTCGTAAGTTTCGTCTTTGGCTTAACCGTCAAAAAAGTGGAATGTCATCTGCTACAGATGTCGGACACTCGGTGTCCGACACTTTGAAGAAGAATACTCAAAATTATTACCTGATAGCGCTCCGCGCATTCCTCAAGTTCCTCCGCAGGCGAGAGATTGACTCCCTCTCTCCTGAACGCATAGAACTTGCGAAGACTGCGGAGCGCGGTCTTGACCTTATATCATCAGACGACCTTGAACGGCTTCTATCGACGCCGGATGACACGGATGTAAAAAGTTTACGCGACAAAGCAATACTCGAACTGCTTTTCTCCACTGGTCTTCGTGTGTCAGAGCTTTGTTCACTCAACAACGACCTTGATATCTCAAAGGACGAGTTTTCAGTGCGTGGAAAAGGAGAAAAAGTCCGCGTTGTGTTCCTCTCTCAAAGCGCGAAAGAGGCATTGAGAAATTATCTAGACAAAAGAAAGGATATGGACGAGGCGATGTTTGTACAATTTGGTAAAAACGCTTCTCGCGCCAAATCCCTGCGTCTCACTTCCCGCTCCATTGAAAGAATTGTAAAGTTTTATGCTGTCAAAGCTGGAATTTCTAAAAAAGTAACCCCACATATAGTGCGTCACAGTTTCGCCACAGACCTACTCCAAAACGGAGCTGACTTACGCTCCGTGCAAGCGCTCCTCGGACACGCAAACATAGCCACGACCCAAATCTACACACATGTTACAGACAAACACCTACGGGAGATCCACAAAACATTTCACGGCAAGGGGCGTAAAAAATAAAAAAGAATAAAAGAACAAGAAGTAGAAAATAAAAAACCAAAGCGTCCGACATCCTTTTATTTTATATCCTTTTATTTTATGCTATAGCATTTTATAAAAGGATTAAAGTAATTAAAGTAATTAAAGTACGAGCTACAATTACTGAATTCTAATTTCGGCAATATGAGGCGATAGCCCCAAAAAAGAGAAATGGATTTAATACTATTTAACCTCATAAAGCTGATACAGCGCGTCCTCGCCATCATCATAATAGTCAGCAACAAGCGCTTCCTCAACAAGCTTTACTCCGAGCTTTTCTAAATCTTCTTTATGTTTCTCCATAAACGCTTGCGAGTTCTCGCGCAAGTGTATATCAAGCAAAACAGGCTTCTCTTGACTCTTGGCTTTTGTTTTAAGTTTTGTTACAAACTCTTTGAACATCTTCCAGCCCGCGCCCTGACCTTGGCTTTCCGGTAGTACGGCAATGTCTTCCAAATAGACGGATGGTTCGCCCTCGTCTGTTTCATCGTCTATTGCCACTATATATCCAATCATCTCTATTTCATCTTGCCCCTTTCTTTTAGCTGATAAAGCTACGGAGTATTCAAGCCCATTTCCTTCTTTGATATCTTCGATTATCTCCTGACCTTGTATGAGGTCGGGGTCTTCGCGAGTGTATACCTTCCTTTCAATATTAAGCAAGTTTGGGAAATCGCTTTTAGTCATATTTTTCACTTTTATATTTTGAAATTTGATTATCTGCGCTTTTTCCTTTTTCCTTTTTTCTTTAATCTTTTTCTTTAATCTTTTTCTTTTCTTTGCTTTCCCAAATAAACTTAACATTATGGTCTTCAGCTTCCAGGAAATATCCGTCGGCCCTATTGTATCCGCCGATTTTATCGTATTTTGAAGTATCATTTTTCATCTTGTTTAATTCTCCAGAAGTGGGCAGGTCATTATTGCTCTTTCCCATTACTATCTTTTCTACACCTATCTTTTTCGCATATTTTTCCAAATATTCAAAAAGTTCATCTTTTAATTGCTCCGGATAATTTATACTATACAAAGTGTTGGATTCAATATTGTCCACCACTAAAGTCGGTTTGCCCGCTTCGTCTTTTCCGAGCCAGCACCACGCGGCGGTTACGGGCTCGTTTTTTGTTTCATCCCAAATGTTTACCACTTGAACGCCTAAGTCAGTATTATAGTCCGCTATAGTTGATTCCGCTCCCATATGAGTGCTGTCAATCCGAATACAGCAATCAGAGTAATTCCCTTGATAAAGGTCAGTGTCAGGGTTCCTTGCCCATACAAAAATGCTCATTGGTTGGCTGTCCATCTTTTCTTTTTCTTTGTCTCTTTTCTCGGAGAAAATGTTAGCTAAATCCTGCCTGTCTGTACTAAAGTGGTCAAACTGCTCCGCCATCTTTTCCTGTATTTCTTGAGTTAAAGACGATGTTCTGTCTTCTCCCAAAGCCGGTGTTAGCAAAGTTGGAAAATTTGCATTGAATTCTTCAGTCCTCCTTTCAAGCGCGGAAAATTTAACCCTCAACTGCTCTTTTCCTTCTGCCATTCTCTGTTTTAGTTTTTGAATTTCTCTTCCAGACAAACTTTTGCCAGAAACTGATTGTTGAAATTCATTTTCTATTTTTATCAAATTCTCTTGCGCTCCAAAAAGACCTTCTTTAAGCTGTTGAAAAGAAGCAATGTCGCCTAAAAGCTTGTTCCACAGAGAAACGGTTTTGAGCTTTTCAAGTTTTGCATTTAGTCCTTCAATGCTTTTCGCTATACCTTGAGTTTTCTTTTCATTTCCCTCATCTTTGGTAATATCCATTGCTTCCTGCATTTTGGCAATTTTCTCTTCGATCTCTTTTGGGTCTTCCACCGGTACTTGAAATTCAGAAAGTTCTTTGCGATATTCTTTGAGTACACTTTTAATAGTATAAGCGTAGCTGTCAATCGTTTCTTTAATTCTGTTAATCGGCGTAGCGATTGTTTCAGAAAACGCCACCTCGCTTTTGCCGGACTCAAGCGAGAAATACCGCACATCTGAGTAATTAAGCCATTGGTCAAAGTCAATTCCAATTTCTTTAATCGCCTCCGCTATTTCTGGATTGCTCTCATACTCTGCCAACTTTTCCTGCATCATCTGGCGAAACTCCAATGACTCAGGGTCTATTTGTGGATTGCTTGCAAGAATTTCTTTTTTAGTGTCAAAAAGAAGCTCAATATTTTCTTGTGAAAGCTCGTCAAGTTGAGGGTATTTAATCAGCAGTTTGGAGCCAAACTTTGGATTTTCCGATACTGCGTCAAGCAGAAATGGATTTTCTTTTACTGTCTCCGAAAACCGTTCGGGGTTGTCTTTGAATTCAAACAACGACAACAAAACATCAAACGATTTCAAAGCTTGATTATGAAGTTTGGGTGACACTTTTTGCAATTCAGAAAGTAAATCATTGATTTCCGGTACACTTTCAATTATTTCTTCGTTTGTGATATTTACTGAAAATTCATTTTTGATTTTTATGGCTGTATCAACCCATCCTTTTGACAATGCTTGAATCATCGCCTCTTTTGCCGCTTGTTGGATTTCTGGTGATGAAATAACTTCCTCCGGGACAGAG
>JBBTTR010000014.1:39850-44069 GCA_038064155.1 Patescibacteria group bacterium
CTCTTTTGCCGCTTGTTGGATTTCTGGTGATGAAATAACTTCCTCCGGGACAGAGGACCTTTCTTTGATTTCTATGGCGTCAGCAACCCATCCTTTTGACAATGCTTGAATCATCTCTTCTTTTGCTTTTCTCTGCTCCTCCGTTAAAATAACTTCTTTTTCTTTACCTTTTTCTTCAACGATTTCTTCTTTTTTATTAAATCCCTCAAATTTTTTCATAAGTTTATTATATCGTATTTTTAACCCATATGTATATAAAATGTTCTAAAGCTTGGTTTAGTTAGCGCATTTTTCTGTTAATGTGTTAAAAAATGGTAATATAAGAATATGAAAATACTATCTTGGAATGTAAATGGCCTGCGGGCGGTATATAAAAAAGATTCTTGGGGTGATTTTATGGCAGAAGACCCGGATATTTTTTGCCTACAAGAAACAAAAGCTCATCCAGACCAACTTCCAGATAACTTGCGAGAGATGAAAGGATATTTCTCATATTTTATGTCATCTGAAATTAAAAAGGGTTACAGCGGAGTGGCAATATACACAAAAATCAAACCAAAAAAAGTGGAATACGGTATGGGAATAAAAAAGTTTGACCAAGAAGGTCGCTTATTAACTTTATACTTTAAAAACTTTGTACTTTCAACTATTTATTTCCCTAACGGAGGTCAAGGCCCGGAAAGACTTAAATACAAGCTGGAATTTTATGACGCATTCCTAGAATACATTGAGAAAATAAAAAAAGATGGGCATAAGATTATTTTTTGTGGAGATATAAATACGGCGCATGAAGAGATTGACCTTGCGCGTCCAAAAGAAAATGAAAACAACACAGGATTCTTACAAGAAGAACGTGCTTGGATAGACGAAATAGTTCAACACGGATACATAGACACATTCCGACACATAAACCCAAACAAAAAAGATGCGTATAGTTATTGGGACATTAAAACAAGAGCAAGAGATAGAAATGTTGGTTGGCGTCTTGATTACTTTTTTATAAGTTCAAATTTACAAAAAGATTTAAAAGATGCATTTATCCTTAAGGACATATATGGCTCTGACCACGCGCCGACTGGGATAAAGCTATATTAGACATCTTTTTGTATAAGTTTATTATATAAAAGACACACAATAAGTTATCCACACCTATGTCCTTTACATGTCTTTTATAGGTGTTATTCTAAGAATAGATTTAGAAACCATCTCAGAGTTAATTAGTAACATACACTAAATTAGTTATTTCCGAGATGGTTTTTAACACCGTTCTTTATTATATAGTTTGGGTTCATGTAAATATATATCTACAATAAATAATATTAAATTGTAAAAGAGATATTAAACATACATGTATATTAAATAAACCACAAACTAAGGCTTTCTTTTACAGCTTTTCTTATAAGTTGTAAGGTGCCACAAACATCTACATATTAGGCATTTACTTCTCCCATTTAATGTCTGTGTAGGTGTTTTTTTATCCAGTTAGAAATAGAGGCACCGCGCACCCTCGCGACTTTTAACTGGATTTATTCCAAAAAACACCCTTTTTTAAGTGAGTAAATGCGCTTTTAAAACAAATATACAAGTGGTTATTTCACCCAATGCTTCCCTCTTAAACCTTCAATCTCCTTTTCTTCTACTGCGTCTTTTTTATCTTTACCTTTTTCACCAAGCTTTTTAAGTTCTTTTTCACTCAATTTAATAAGTTTTTTTGCCGTTTTTTCAAGATATTCACTAATATTAAGCTTTGGGTCATCAAGAACCTCCTCTAAAAGAGCGTGTAGTATAAATCCTATTTTAGGGCCTGGTTTTTCATTTGTAATCTCCATAATTCTAGCCCCGTCAATTTTAAGCATTTTTACAGACACAGGGTCCCTAAGTGCTTCTTCTATCATTGATTTATACTTTCTTAGTCTGTATGGATTAGCTTTCGGCCTTCCCATGCCTATTCTGTCACTCTCTCTCACATCCATAAGGTCCCATATATTCTCCTCACCAACATTTTTTACCATTCTTCTTACAGCGGAGAGTGTCATTTGGTCTGTATCGGAGAAAAACAAGTGCCAACGAACAAGTTTCACTATTTTATCCATTTGTTTTTTGGGAAACTTCAATCTTTCAAGTATTTTCTTTGTCATTCTCCCTCCAACTACGTCGTGACCATAAAATGTCCAGTCTTTTTTTTCGTCAGACCACCTACTTGTTTCAGGTTTGCCTATATCATGAAACAAAGCTGATAGTCTTATCTCAAAAGAATGTTTTTTATCCGCGGAATGTTTCACGGCGCGTAAATTATGCTCCCATACGGTAAAAGAGTGAGCTTGATTTTGATTAACACCAATTCCCTCCTCAAGCTCAGGTACAACAAACTGTAAAACCCCCATTTCATGTGCTAATTCTAAACTTTCCATAGGTCTGTCTGACATAATAATCCTTATAAACTCATCTCTGATTCGCTCTTTTGCTATTTTTTCAAGCATTTTAGCGTCATTTTTAATTGCTTTTTTAGTTTTTTCTTCTATTTTGAAACCTAACTCTGCTGAAATACGTATTGCGCGCAATATTCTAAGAGCATCTTCACTAAAACGGACATCTGGGTCACCAACAGCGCGTATTACCCTATCTGCGATGTCTTTTTGACCATCAAATAAATCTATAATTTGTCCTTTAGATTCACTGTACGCAATTGCATTAATTGTAAAATCACGTCTTTTTAAATCATGTTCGATGGAATCACTAAACTTAACGGAGTCTGGTCTTCTAGAGTCTGAATATTCCGACTCTAGTCTGTATGGTGTTACCTCAATTACTTTAAGCGTCTCATCCTTTACTTCTTCATTTACCATACCTACCGTACCGTAATCATTGTTATAATAAGTATTCTCAAAAAGCTTCTCTATATCTTCTGGCTTCGCGTTTGTGGTTACATCCCAATCTTTTGGAGTTTTACCTATAAGTAAATCTCTGACGCAACCACCGACAATATACGCCTCAAAACCAGCGTTTTCTAGCGTTTCTGTTACATGTGAAACCTCTTTTGGTATGTTGAATTTATCAGTTTTTGACATTACTCTATTTTATTACAAAAATGTGCACCCGGCAGGATTCGAACCCACAACAACTGATCCGAAGTCAGTTATGATATCCATTTCACCACGGGTGCATATAACATATTATATAGTATTTAATGATAAAAATATAGAAATTTGTAATAAAATAATAAAAATATATAATATACATATTGCGGGTATAGTTTAGTGGTAGAACACGTCCTTGCCAAGGATGAAACGGGATTTCGATTATCCCTACCCGCACATTCTAGAAACTCAGCGCAAGTATTAAAAGTCCTTGATAACCTGTACTTTAAGTCTTTTAAGATTAGCTAAAAACAACACGATTCATGTGTATAACTGTGGATAAAACTGGGGACATGTGTATAAGAGACAAATATGACTAATAGCCGATTTGTATGTCCTTTTATACAAAAATGGCTTAAAATATAGCTATTTGAAGCTAAAAGACTATATAATAGACATTATTAATACCTAATAGTACTGTTTCATGTGAAACACTTACAAATGGCCATTTTTTGTAAAATAATATGTTTCATATGGAACATCTGATAAAATAAATAATATGGAAAAACTAAAAAACTTACTAAAATTTATTTTTTCCACAAAGGGCTACCCTTTATTGGAAAAATATAGATATTATGGTGTCTAAAACAAACAAGCAAAAGGTTGGGGAAACTGGTGAAAATGTAGCTTGTAGGTTTCTTGTGAAACATAGGTTTAAGATAATTAAAAGAAATTATTGGAAAAAATGGGGAGAAATAGATATTATTGCAGAAAAAGGGGGAATTTTAAGATTTATAGAGGTTAAAACAGTTTCATGTGAAAACTTGGAAAGTGTTATTCATTCCGTTAGAGATACAAGTAAACAAAATCAAACACAAAGGCCTATAATCTCTAACGGGACAGGTGAAACAGATACATATAGACCCGAAGATAATGTCCATCTTTGGAAATTAAAGCGTTTATCTAGAACTATTCAAACATATTTGATTGAAAAGGGTAATGATGATACAGATTGGCAGTTTGATGTAATAGTAATATACCTTGATATGGCTAATAAAAAGGCGAGAGTGCAGTTTTTAGAGGACATAATCATATAACAAAAAGGCATGTTTCATAAGAGACATGTCTTTTTATTATATTCG
>JBBTTR010000015.1:0-3592 GCA_038064155.1 Patescibacteria group bacterium
GTTATTTTTTTACAAATGAATAATGATATATCCCAAGATGAAATAAATGATGTATTAGAGAAAAAAAAGAATAAATTGCTCAAATATCAAAATGTGATGAATTTGGAGAAATTTAAGAAGTTTTGCTCAAAAAAAGATTCTTTAAAAATCAAAAAATAAATCGACAAGAGACACAAACAGGCGAGTATGAAAAAATCCCTAATGTAAATACATATAATAAGATAAGTTCAAAACAAAAATATGCAAATACGATTTTTAAAAATAAACGCTAGGGGAATACAACATAATAAATATAGCAATATGTCGCATAACATATCTACTGAAAAGATATATTGTGCGACACATATGATTTAAATATTTAAATCTCGCCCAGATAATACTAACTGTCTATAAAGACCTATCTTCCCTGTTGAATGATGTGGAAATTATTTATAAATCCTTAATTGATATTAACAAAAATATTAACAAAAACAGCGCGCATCAAAAGATGCGCGCTGTTTTTTATAATTAAATTATCTCATTGATATATGATTCTTTACTCCCCAACATTTTGACGACGCAAGCCATGGACTAGTCCCCTCTTTTTTGAAGAGATATTCCGCATACTCCACATTACCTTCAAGCGTATATAAATTCATGCCAAGCATATCCGCAATATCGGAATGATAATACTCATTGATTTGCATTACCCCGACATCAGATTTATTGACCTCGCCTCTTATTATATCGCCATTTTCTTTAAAATGTCGGAACCGAGATTCACATTTGGCAACTTCTGCCATCACTGGATAATTTTCAAAGCGCTCTCGCACGTATTCCTCAACAGTCGGAGATTCTATGAATCTCGTATTTTCTGAATAAGCCATATTTCCCTGTCCTTCTATTACAGAAGCTTCCGCGAGTGGAGCGCCGGTAGTTGAACTAAGGAATGCTAAGATTAATATTGTTATTTCTATGATAAGCTGTTTTTTATTATTGTTAATGCTTTATTTTTCAATAAAAGCAAAGAGCCGACCGAAGTCGACTCCTGTGTCTATAATAGCATATTGTCAAGATTTGTCAAGCCTTCTAGGTGAGACGGATGACATCCTCCCCACACTAAAGTGCGGGGTTTTCTTGTATGTAAAAAAATGGTGTCAAGCAAATCGGAAGGTTGTAGGTGTTAGGTGGTAGGTTGCCCGCCCGCAACGCCTGAGCAGACTCATGCTTGCGATGGCGGGCGGGTAGGTTTTAGGAAAGAAAAGAAGAAACACGAGAGATGCTTCAAGTCTAGCAATTCAAAGTGAATTTGCAAAACAAAAAGCCTCGATACTGATTAGATATGACAATCAATTAAGGATATTCACCGAAATTGAAAAAGGGAAGAACTTGGTCTTTTTTGGTTTCGACGGGTGTTTTATTTTCTTCACCATCCTTAATCAATTCATTCAGCTTTTTGCAGCTTTGATATATTTCCTCATATATCTTGTTTATCTCAATCAAAATTCCACTAAGATGTATTGCCATTCGTTTATTTTGTTTTTCCTCATCCGAATCCGAGTTTTCAAAAAGCTTAACAAGAAGCTCATCCATATTATCAATAAGCTTACCTGCCCTAACGGTCTCTTTTTTAAAAACCTCAAAAAATTCAGCCTTATTCATCTTTAATCCCTCCTCTTTTTGTTAAAGAACAAACCGCAACACCTTGCGGCAAGGATTATCAAATTGATAATACAAAAATGCTATCATAGTCTATACAATATGTCAAGGCTCGTAGGGTAATTACCTTGCATTGGTTTCTTGAACTCGCCAAACCTATTTCTTCATCTTACTTTTAAATAGCCCAAATAAACTCCATATATGGTTTGAGCTTAAACTTCCTAGTACTAGAAATGCTGTAATATATACAATATGTTCATCTACTATAAGTGAATGCTCCCCTGCATATGGAAAAGTAAGACCTGGAAAATAGTACAAAAGCATCATTAATGCTCCAAAATATGCACTAAGTCGTACTATGACACCTAGAATTAAAGCTATGCCGATGAGTGTAAGTCCCCATTCATTTAGAAAATCAACAACAGGAAGTATGTTCGGTGACGCAAGCCATGAATAAAACCCTGAAAAAGTTTTTGCGCTGTTTAAAAATCCTACAGCTGACCACTCTGGGTTAACAATTTTTGTAAGTCCTGCATATAAAAATAGCCATCCTAATGCGAGGCGTAATAAAAGTATTGCTGAATCTGTTTTAAGAATTCGTTTCATATTTTTTATTATTATATTGTACCATTATGATAATACTTAGAATAAATATTGTTGTGGATATCCCTGCAGAGACGATGCAATAGAGACAAAAAGCGCTTAATACAAACGCTTGAGTATATATAAACCACATAGACATCAGAAATCCTACCGTAGATAATCCTAGAAGAAAATTTAGAAATATTTTGTTTTTTGACCTCAAATACAAAACACTCAATACAAACACCGCGATGTAAAAAATTATACCTAGTATTGCAACAGGTACACCAAATATTGCGGAGTAACTACTTGTAGTCACAAAATCACACCCTTCAAAAATGGAACAATTTATATTATCATGAGAATATCTTTTTATAGTTAGGTATGTAGTATCGGAAATACCAATGATACTTAATATCAGGATAACAATACTAAACCACTTACTTGAAAACCTTACTTCCAAATTATTATTATCTAAATTATCCATATTATTTTGCTATTGATATAAAAACATTTATAAGCGAGAGTGCAGTACTTATAAATTTTGTAATAAGAGCTACCAGAGTAGGTTTATTGTTATACCATTTTATTTCCGTATTATTCATTAAAATTTGGCATTGGATAGTCTTTAAATTCATCCAAAAGTGGTTTGTTATATAAAAGTCGTGATATAACTTCTGCATGTGACATTGCCCCTGTGAGCGCATTGTGTGGTTTTGGTTCTTCTGGGACACCAACATATTTAAGTTCTGAATCTAAACTTAAAGCGGTGTGGTTGTTTTTAAGTGGTGGCGTAATCCCCCGCTTTATCATATGCATATACGCAAGTGTATGCGCGTCAACAATTCTGTGAGCAAATGACCAGTTAAGATGACCTCTATGCGCCGCGGCTTGCAAAAAGTCTCTGTCAAAACAAACATTCTGTCCTGCCATAGTATGGTCTTTTATATTTGTTACCCACGCGATAAACTCTCGCACTATTTCTGTTTCTGATTTTTTAGTCGGGTCAGTAATTTCTTCTTCTGTAAATCCGTTTATCTTAAGCGCTTCTTTATCAAGATGCGCGCCATGCCAGATTTTGCATTCAGCGTAAAACCTATTTTGTGGATTAAAAAAATCAAGTGCGCCAATACTCACAATAGAGTGCTTATTATAATCAACGCCCGATGCTTCTATATCTACTACTATCATGACATATATTATATCGCATTTTTAATACTATCATCAATGAACAAAATTTTCTCATTTTTTCTCCTCCAATAAAAAACCAAAAAAACTCTAAATAAAGGGTAGCCCTTTTCAAAGGGCTACCCTTTATGACTATGAATTACGAAACACAAAAATTTAGGTCCTCGGGTCGCAAAATCTCTTT
>JBBTTR010000016.1:0-9386 GCA_038064155.1 Patescibacteria group bacterium
ACCAAACGGGAAAAGCGCCGGAGTAATGTTCTATGAGAACTCCAATAAATCTTTCAAATGAACCAAGTATCGCGCGATGCACCATAACAGGTGTTTTTTTGTTGCCGTCTTTGTCTGTGTATTCCGCATTAAATCTTCCTGGCATTGAAAGGTCCACTTGGATAGTTCCCATTTGCCAATTTCTTCCAATAGCGTCTTTTATATTGAATTCTATTTTTGGTCCGTAGAATGCGCCTTCACCTTCTTTTACTCCATATTCCAATCCTTTTTCTTCGAGCGATTTTTTAAGCGCGTTTGTTGCGAACTCCCACACATTATTCTCACCAATATGTTTTTCTGGTTGAGTCGCTATAAATATCTCATAATCGTTAAAACCAAACGCTTTATAAACATCAAGCGCGTAATCCACCATGCCGATAATCTCGTCATTAAGTTGTTCTTCTGCGCAGTATGAATGAGCGTCATCTTGCGTAAACGCGCGCGCGCGCAAAAGTCCATGTAATACTCCTGAAAGTTCATGTCTATGCACAAGACCGAATTCAGAATATCTAAGCGGCAAGTCGCGATAAGAATGCATATCTTCTTTGTATATAAGCACACCACCAGGGCAGTTCATTGGTTTTATGGCCATTTCATCCTCATCTATTTTACTGAAATACATATCATCTCTAAATTTATCCCAATGTCCTGATGTAATCCACAAATCTTTATTAAGCATAATAGGCGTCATAACCTCCCCGTATCCTCTTTTTTCGTTTTCTTTTCTTAAAAAATTTTTAAGCTCATTATAAATGATTGTTCCTCTTGGATGCCAGAAAGGGAAGCCGTGACCTTCTTTATGAAAAGAAAACAAATCCAATTCTTTTCCGAGTTTCCTGTGGTCTCTTTTCTCCGCTTCTTCTTGCATCCTCAAATATTCATCAAGTTTTTCTTTATTTTCAAATGCTACACCATAGATGCGTGTAAGCATTTTGTTTTTTTCATCTCCTCTCCAGTATGCGCCGGCGATTTTTGTAAGTTTAAACGCATTTGGGTCAATTTCTTTTGTTGATGTAATATGTCCACCACCACAAAGGTCCACAAAATCTCCAGATTGGTAAAAACTTAATTTTTCTCCGCGCTTTACAATCTCATCTATAAGTTCTAGTTTGTAAGGTTCATCTTTAAATTTCTCTTTCGCCTCCGCGGGCGATAACTCAAAATGCTTAAATTCAATGTTTTGTTTTATATAATGTTTTATCTTTTTTTCAAGTTCTTTTAAATGCTCATGCGATATTTTATAATCACCATTAAACTCAAAGTCATAATAAAAGCCGTCTTGAATTGTGGGACCTATCGCAAGTTTTGCTTTATCATCTTCTTCAAGCACTGCCATAGCAAGCAAATGTGCCAGCGAATGGCGAATATTGTTTAATTTAGCGTCTGATTTCATACAGTAATAATATCATATTTGGGCGTATATTGTGAATTACAGCTATTTGTGATATCGTGCAATGAGAAAAATTCAAAATTTATATAGTTGAGGAGAATGAGGAGAAATAGAAAAATGAATAAAAAAGATATTTACGAACTTTTAAAAGGATATAGAGAAGATTTGGATAATCTTGATAGTATTACAAAATGTGAAGATATCCAAAAAAGACGCAGTGAATTAGAAAAAATGTTGCAATCATTAAGTGTATTACTGATAAATATTTCTAAAGAAAAAATTACGCCTATATTGTTTAATACTATTGAGTTGTTTAATAATGAGATTCAGGAAAAGATATGGGACACAAAAAGAAAAGAGCAATACAAATTATAGTATGGGATATAGGAGTAAAATCCTGTATCCCTTTTTATATTTAAAAATATAGTAACCTGACTAGTCCAGTTAACTGGACTACTATAATTAATCATAGTAAGTAGGCTTTTGTTTCGGTTAATCGAAGTAATTTGAGAAACTAACAAATTAATGAAGCTATCAAAGCTAAAAAAAAGCTAATTACAATTCTTTAACCGCATCGGCGATTATACTGACTCCGCCGTTTCTGGTGGAGAGTTTGCCTTTTATGGCTACGCACTTTTCCTGCTCTACTAGCGTTTTGGATTTTGCGTATATTTCAGGGAAGAATACCGCCTCTATATTGTCGCTCATATCGGCTATTCTTATGAATGCCATTTGGTCGCCTTTTTTTGTGAGGATTGGTTTACATTCCTCTATGATACCTGAAACAACGACGGTCATACCGCTACCCGCTGTTTCTTTAATCTCTTTTATTTTTTTATACTTGTTGTCAAGTTTCTCTTTGAATTTATCTAGTGGATGGCCAGAAATATAAAGTCCCAAAAGCTCTTTTTCCCAGAACAGTTTATCAGTTTGACTCGCGGGTTCTCCATTTTTCATATCAAGTTTCGCGGGCGCGCCGTCTTGGGGGAGCACGCCAAAAAGAGAATCGTGATTATCTATCATTTCAGAATGTTCTTTATTAAATTGGAGCAGATACTCCATATTGAAGAGCATCTCCCCGCGTTCACCAAACTCATCAAGCGCTCCCGCTTTAATAAGCGCTTCAAGCGACTTTTTATTTAAATTTTTATTTTGTACACGCTCTAGAAAATCTGCAAGAGATTTAAATTTACCTTTTTGTTCTCTTTCTTCAATTATAAAATCTCCGATACCTTCACCAAAGTTTTTTATGGAACTAAGTCCGAAGCGAATACTTTCTCCAACTACAGTAAAGTCTCCAAAACTTTCATTTATATTTGGTGGAAGTACGGGGATATTCATTCTCTTAAGCTCTACTATGCTCTCTGATATCTTGTCTACATCACCAGAGTCAGATGTCAGTACAGATGCCATATATTCAATAGGGAAGTTAGCCTTCATATAAGCTGTCTGATATGCCACTTTTCCATAGCTTGCGGCATGCGCTTTGTTAAATCCATAAGCCGCAAAAGGCTCAATAAGCTCCCATATCTTAAGAGCTTTTTCCTTTGTAGTACCATTGTCTACAAATCCTTGAATTAATTTTTCTTTTTCTGCCATCATCACTTTAGGTATTTTCTTACCCATAGCTTTTCGCAACATATCCGCTTCAAGCCATGAGTACCCGCCGAGTTCTATTGCAATCAAAAGCACATCATCTTGATAAGTAATAACACCGTATGATTGGTCCAGGATATCTTTCATTCGAGGGTCGGGGTATGTAATAAGTTTTGAGTTATGTTTTCGCTCAATATAAGAAGGGATTGACTCCATAGGACCGGGGCGATATAACGCAACCATAGCGTTAATGTCTGTTATTTGTGATGGGCGGAGATTTTTAAGGTAACGCGTCATACCGGCGCCGTTTAGTTGAAAAAGTCCCATCGTCTCGCCGCGCGCGAGCATTTCATATGTCTTTTTATCATCAAGTGGAATATTTTCTATATCTATATCAACATTATGGAATTTTTTTGCCAGTTTTACCGCATCAGCAAGAATCGCCAAGTTTTTTATACCAAGAAAATCAAATTTCAAAAGTCCCGCGTCTTCAACGGCATGCCAATCGTACTGGGTTATAATTTTACCGCCTTTTGGGTCAAGCTGAAGTGGTACGAAGTTCGTTAGATTAGTTGGAGATATTACCACACCCGCGGCGTGTATAGAAATGTGTCTCGCATTGCCCTCTATCTTTTTTGCCATATCAATAATCTCTTTTGCGGATTCATCTTTTTTATAAAAACCTTTAAGCTCCGGAGTGATTTCAAGAGCGCGGTCTATAGTCATGGGAAATCCTTGCGAACCTATCGGGATAAGCTTGGCAATTTTATCCCCTATGTTATATGGATGACCGAGAGCGCGAGCTGTGTCACGCACAGCGCCGCGCGCCGCCATTGTTCCAAATGTCCCTATTTGCGCCACTTTTTCCTCGCCATATTTATCTTTTGCGTATTGGATTACCTCATCTCGTCTGTTGTCGGCAAAGTCCATATCAATATCTGGCGCGGATGGTCGCTCTGGGTTTAAGAAACGTTCAAAGGGTATTTTGTATTCTATTGGATTTATGTTTGTTATATTTGCGAGATATGTGACAATAGAACCCGCGACAGAGCCGCGGATTGTTGTAAGGATATTATTTTCGTGAGCAAATCTTAAAATATCTCCAACTACAAGAAAGTAAGGGGAGTAACCTTTATCCACGATAATTTTAAGTTCATATTCAATACGGTCCTCGATTTCTTTTGTTTTTTTTATCGCGCGCTTTTCTAGTCCCGCGTATACGATTTTTCGAAATTCATCGTCGTATGATAGTCCGCTTTCAACTTTAACATCAGGGAATACCCACTTGCCGAGTTCAAGTTCAACATTACACATATCCGCAATCTTGATGGTATTTAAGAGAGCTTCAGGAGTATCTTCAAAATATTTTTCCGCTGTTTTTTGGTTTATAAAAGAAAAATCCTCGTCACTGCTTTCTTGCGCTCCAAAGTCAGAGTTGGTTTGGATTTTCATTAGCGTTTCGCGGACTTTTCTGTCTTCTGGTTTTATATAATACACATCATGCGCCGCTACAAGCGGAGTGTCTGTATTTTTCGCAAGTTCTTTTATTTTTTTTTGAACTTCTTGATGACCTTCAATTTCTGGATGGTGAGTTATCTCAAGAAATACATTTTCTTTACCGAATATATTTTTGTGCCACTCTAGTCTCTCTTTTGCCAGCTTAATATTTTTTTCTTTAATCGCAATAGTTGTATCGCCTGAGAAAGAGGGAAGTATTGCCACTAGACCATTTGAGTATTCTTTCAAAAGTTCTTTATCAATACGAGGTTTGTAATAAAATCCTTCAAGATGAGAGTAAGTGACAATTTTCAGTAAGTTTTTATATCCGCTATTGTTTTTAGCAAGTAAAACTAACCGTGAGCGTTTATTATCAATACGCGCTTCTTTGTCAAAGCGCGTCCGCGTTGCGACGAACGCGTCAATACCGATTATAGGTTTTATATTTGTTTTCTTACATGCTTTGTAAAATTCAATCGCGCCGTACATATTGCCATTGTCGGTGAGAGCAATCGCCGGCATATTTGCTTTCACCGCGGAGTTTACCAAATCAGCGATTTTTGGCAGTGCCGTCAAAAGAGAATAATGACTGTGCGTGTGGAGATGTACAAATTTGGCTGACATAGTTAGTATTATACTATGAATTACGAAACACAAAAATTTAGGTCCTCGGGTCGCAAAATCTCTTTGTTTTTTAAAATGTTTTTGCTCAACCAGACCATAAATTTTTGTGTTTCGTAATTCAAGATATTATAGCATGTCGTTATGATAAGCTTTTGATATGGTAGACAAACAACAAAAATGGAGAAAATCATGTATCCTAAAGCTCAACACTGCTCTTAAAAAACTGTTTCCGAGAGCGGTAATAGCTCTTAAATACGGGAATAATTGGGAGCTTTTAGTTTCCGTGGTACTCTCCGCGCAATCCACTGACAAGCAAGTAAATAAGGTAACAGAAAGACTTTTCAAGAAATATAAGAAATTTGACGATTATTTGAATGTTGATATTAAAGAGTTTGAACAGGATATTAGGTCCACGGGGTTTTATCATACCAAAGCAAAAAATATTTTGGCGACAGCAAAAATTATAAAAGAAAGACATGGCGGAGAAATACCGAATACAATGGAAGAGCTTATAAAGCTCAAAGGTGTCGCGCGAAAAACCGCGAATATTATTTTAGGAAACGCGTTTGGGATTATTGTAGGGATAGCGGTTGATACGCATGTGAGGAGATTTGCGTTGAAGTTTGACTTGACTGAAAGTAGAAATCCTAACAAAATAGAACAGGACTTAATGGCAATATTGCCAAAAAAAGAATGGTCGGACTTTTCATACAGAGTTATAGAATACGGCAGACAAATCTGCGCGGCGCGCAAACATGAATGCGAAAACCATGCTCTGTCAAAAATTTATCCAAAAGCCGCAAACATTTGGCCGAAAGCAAAATAAAAAACAATCTTTTATTTTATCTCTATATATATTTTTTGACACATCGCGATTTTTACAATAGGGATTAATCTACAAGCGGATTATCTAGTATCTTCTAGCGCCAAAGCATAATAGATGCCGAAGAACATAATTATTCCAAGTGCTAGAAATATGTATTGGAACGGTAGTAATTGAAGCGCGATAATAGCAATTATTGGACCTGCAATGTATGCAAACGGGTGAGTCATTCTGAAGAAACTTATTATATCCGCGTTATCGCCTTGCACATGTTTAAAGAAATAACTCTCTGTTGTTATCTCAACTATACTTGCTCCGACTCTTGTCACAAAGAGCACCGCCGTCCATATTATGAAAGACGGTATTGATATGAACGGTATTACCATAGTAAATAAAGCAATGATTATAAATCCTGAAGAAAGCAGTTCTTTTTCACCGCACCATTTATCAGCTAGCAGTCCAGCAGGTATTTCAAATAGAATAAATGGCAGAAGCATTATTGTAAATATGATTGATATAGTTGGCCAGTCAAATCCTACATATTCATGAAGATAAATCGGCATGTATACCACCATCCATGAGTAAAAGAATTTTAGGAAAAGTTGAGATATAAATATATTACGAATTGCCTTACTTTTCCAGACCTTTTTTACTGTGGTCAAAATTTTGTGGCTTTCGTATATTGGATCTTTTAATTTTCTAAACTTTATAAGAATAATAAGTAAAAATGGTATCAGGATTACAGCTGACATTAGATATACTTTCCAGAATTCATCGTCCTTTAAGATAAAACCAACAAGAAGAATAGAAAGTATTAGCGCTAAATTTATTATCGTTAGTAAGATTGCGCGCTTACTGCCAGTATCGCTTTCTTTCTTCTGTGAGCTTTCAAAAAATACATCTATATTTATAAGCATTATTTGGGAGACTACCCAATGCGCCATAAATAACGGTACGATAATTGTTGCTTCTCTTACGAATGCCATTGCAAAAAGTATTAGAAACTCAAGTATAGTAAATGTTATGAGTGTCGCGTAGTTTCCAAATCGGCGAAGAATTATAGGGATAACGACAAGCGCCACTATTGTTGCAAGTGATCCTATTATATAGAGCAAGCTCACCGCTTTTTCAGATATAAATTGACTCAAAAAACTTGAGTTGATGTATACCATTAAAAACACATGAAAAGCCGCAAGAAATGTCGCTATGTATATAGTTATAAATAGTCTTTTTTTAGATAGTTTTGACATATTGTCCACAAATTACATACTAAGTATAACAGGTATTACAAGCGGTCTTTTGTTTGTCTTTTGAAAAAGAAACAAACTTACAGTGTCTGTTAGATTACTTTTCACATAATCAAAGTTTATAGGTCTCATACCTTTCATTGTGTTTTCCACGTTTTTTTTAATAAGTGTCCGCGTTTCTTGCAGGAGGTCTTGCGACTCTCTGAGATATATAAAACCTCTAGAGATAATATCTGGTGATTTTCGCAGTTTTCCCGTCTGCATATTGATAGTGGCAATAATTACAAACATACCGTCTTGCGCTAACATCTTTCTGTCACGAATTACCACTTCTTGCATATCCCCAATAGCGAGACCGTCTACCATTATTACCGCTGATGGAGCTTTCTCTTTAAGTGTCTTTATGGTTTTTCCTTTGTTTCCTATTTCTATTATAGCGCCGTTTCCTTCCGGTACGACAATATTTTCTTCTTTCATTAGCTCATTATCTTTAATGACTTGCGCGTGAAATGCTGTCATAGAGTATGACCCATACCCCGGTATAAAATATTTCGCGCCAACGGTTTTATTTACCCATTTAAGTTCTCCCGCATTGCCATGACCTGTTGAATGAACATCAGATACTTTATAATGAATAATATGAAGTTTATATCTATATAAGTTATCTTTTAATTTTCTAACATCTATTTCGTTGCCCGGAACTATTGAAGAAGATAGCACTATAGTGTCTCTCTCATTAAAAAATATATATTTATGTTTTTTAGTGGAGATGCGCATAAGCGATGCAAATTCTTCTCCTTGAGCTCCTGTTGCAAGTACCACGATTTTATTTGGTGGATATTTTCCTATATCCTGCGCTTGTATAATAGTGTCTTTTTTCGGTTTCAAAAGTCCTGCAAGCTGCGCGATTTCAATATTTGTTTTAATGCTTCGTCCATCGGTCACAACTTTCTTTCCATACTTTTCCGCTATTTGCACTATTTTTATTATTCGTTCAAATTGTGACGCAAAAGTCCCTATAATAAGACGTCCCGGGACATTTTTTATTATTTCTTCCAGGTTTTTTTGAATTTCTTTTTCTGTAATTGAAAACCCAGGATTTTCAACATTTGTAGAATCAGAAATAAGAAGAAGATTATTATTCTTACCGATTTCTCCCCATACTTTTTTCTCCGCGTCCGTCGGGTCGCCATTGACATGGTCAATTTTTAAGTCTCCCGTGATAACAATATTTCCATAAGGCGTTTCAACAGATACAGTCATAGCGTCAGGGATTGAGTGGGATATAGGATAAAATTTAACAGGTAAATTGCCAAGTTTAATATTATCATCTGGTCCGACCACTCTTATGTCTAACTTTTGTAGATGCGGGAACTCACTCTGTCTTTTCTCAATCATCATTTTTGTTAATGAACGAGTATAGATTTTTGGATTGCCTATACGGTTCATTATATATGGAATGCCGCCAATATGGTCTAAGTGACCATGAGTTATAATCACTCCACGGATTTTGTCTTTACGATCTTCAAGATATTTTGTATTTGGCAGGATATAGTCAATACCGGGAGTCTCTTCTTCCGTTACAAATTGAAATCCCATATCAAAAATGATGATGTCGTCTTTGTATTCAACGACAATCATATTTTTTCCAACCTCTTCAACTCCGCCGAGAGGTATGATGCGTATGTTGTCTCCCGCATAAGGTATTACATCATCTGGCATTTTTCTAGCAATGCGCGGCATATCTTTACGCAACGCGCGTTGTCTATCTCTTGCATTGATACCTCTTCCCGCGCCACTTGTTTTGTTTGTATGATTCGCGTTTCCACTACGATTTTGTTGAGGTTTTCTTACAGGACCTCTATTTTGTGTAGTTATTGTTGCGCTCGCCCGTGTTGTTTGTTTTTCCACGGTACGCGAATATCCACCAGCCGGTCGGATATGTCGCGCGTTATGTGAAGAGCTAGTTTTAGTTCTTGTATGGGGTGTTGTCTTTATTTCAGACCCAGCGCTTTCTAATGCAGTATTTTTCTCACTGCTTGACCATTCTGTGTTGTTTTCGTTGTTCATATTTATTGTTAATTCTAGTTATTAATTATTAATTTGTGTTCTTTAAATATCTTGAATTACGAAACACAAAAATTTATGGTCTGGTTGAGCAAAAACATTT
>JBBTTR010000017.1:0-6060 GCA_038064155.1 Patescibacteria group bacterium
TATATTTTACAGGCATATTCTAAACTTTATCATGTTTTTGCTAGTCTAGTGCCTTATTTTTTTCTCTCAATCACAGCTTTCATAAATTCGGTGAAGAGAGGATGGGGGTGGAGCGGGCGGGCTTTAAATTCGGGGTGAAATTGAGTGCCGAGGAAAAATGGGTGCGCGCTTTTAGGCAATTCCACTATTTCCATAAGATTGCCATCGGGAGACTTGCCGGAAAATACCATGCCGGCCGATTCAATTTTCTTGACATAATCAGAATTGACTTCATACCTGTGCCTGTGCCTTTCCCAGACTTCCTCCTCACCGTAGGCGGACCTAGCGATGGTACCCTTCCCGAGTAGCGCTTTGTACTCTCCGAGTCGCATAGTCCCGCCGTATTTGCCGTCCTCCATATTTTTTTTCTGACCAGTCATAATATCTATCACTGGATTTTTCGAATTCGGGTCTATTTCCGTAGTGTTGGCGTCTTTAAGTCCGAGAACATTTCTCGCGTATTCAATAACGGCAAGCTGCATACCGTAGCAGAGCCCGAGGTAAGGAATTTTATTTTCGCGGACGAATTTTATCGCCTTGAGTTTCCCTTCTATTCCGCTCTCACCGAAACCGCCAGGCACTATCACGCCGTCGTATCTCCCAAGCGAAAAAACTTCTTTTTCGCCGTTTTCAAAATCCTTGGAATTTAACCACGTCAGTTTCGGTTTTTTGCCGAGACTATAAGCGGAATATTTCGCCGCCTCAATCACGGAAATGTAAGCGTCGGAAAAAACGAAATCGCCGGTGTCAAAATATTTTCCAATAACTGCTATGTTAACTTCCTCTTTCGCCGATCTCACTCTGTCCGCAAACGACTTCCAATCTTTCATATCTTCTTCCTTCTTCCCTTTCAATTTAAGAGTTTTTAAAATAATGTCGCTTAAATTGTCTTTCTCAAAATTAATCGGCACATCATAAACACTGCTGACATCCGGCGCCGAAATCACATTATCCGCCGTGATATTGCAAGACACGGCGATCTTTTCTTTCCTTCTATCATCAAGAGGAACAGAACCGCGCGCGATTATTATTTCCGGTTGGACACCGTAGGAATTGAGGTTGCGGACGGCGTTCTGTGTCGGGCGTGTCTTCATTTCTCCCAAAGTAGACGGGATAGGAAGATAGCTCACCAAGACGAAAATCACGTCGTCCGGATTTCTAAGCTTCAAAGTCCTCGCGGCTTCTATAAACATAATATTTTGATAATCGCCGACGGTGCCGCCTATTTCAATGATTGAAATGTCCGCCCCGCTAGTCTCGGCTGATTTCTGAATCCGTCTCGTGATCTCGGCAGTAATATGCGGAATAGCTTCAACGCACTTGCCTTTATATCCCAAATTTCTTTCTTTTTCTATCACCTGCTGATAAACCATTCCGCTTGTCATATAGTTCTCGGGCTTAAGGTCGAGGCCTATAAATCGCTCGTAATTCCCGAGGTCTTGGTCGCATTCAAGGCCAGAATCAAGAACAAACACTTCCCCGTGCTCAGTCGGATTCATCGTGCCTGCGTCAACATTAAGATACGGGTCGACTTTTATCGGATTAACCTTGTATCCTCTGCTTTGGAGAATTTTGCCTATTGAAGAAGCGGCGATACCCTTACCAACGCCCGACATCACGCCACCAACAACAAAAATATACTTATGATTTTTCTTTCGCATTATTTCTTAAGATACCTCCACACAGCAATATAACTCGAGAATGCTCCAAGTAATATTCCTGAACCTAAAACAATAAAGAATATTTTTGAAAATTTGTCTATATAGTAATCAAATAGATTGATGTCGCTAAAAAAGTTTTCTGTAAGCGGGCCGAGCCAGATGGTAAGCGGATAAAACAGTATGAGCGTGACTATACCCGCCACGACTCCATACATAATACCTTCAAACACGAATGGTCCGCGGATGTATGAATTACTGGCACCGACGAGTTTCATAACAGAAATTTCGTCCTTTGATGTATATATCGCCAAACGAATCGTATTGAAAGAAATAATTATGGAAGAGATGATAAGTATTGTCATCACGATGAAACCAAATTTTTCTGCTGAATCAACTATTTTTGTGAGTTTATCTATTGCGTTTTTATTTTGAAGATAATTTACCTTGTCTATAATAGGAGTGTCGTCAAGAGTGGAAAGCGCATTTTCACTTTCCAAAAATACCGCTATACCTTCGTATTGTGATGTTTCTTTTGCCTTAATATTAAGATTTGCGCCAAGCGGGTTCTCACCAAGCTCTTCAAGCGCTTGGAGTGTAAGTTGGTCGTTCTCGTGGCGAAGTATAAACTCTGCAAGCGCTTGCTCTCGCGATACGTATTTAACATTTGCGACTTCTGGAAGCGTTTCAAGAGAGTTTTTGATGGCTAGTATATCGTCCTCTGGCGCATTTGTAACAAAATATACATTGATATCCACCTTGTCGCGGATTTGAGTAAGCGACGCGTTAAGTGTCGCATTCACGAACAAAATTGAGCCAAGCACAAAAAGCGTCATTATCATAACAAGAATTGACGCAAAAGAAACAACGCCGTTTCTCCAGAAACTTACAAAACCTGATTTTATTATTCTTTTTACATTAATCCATATCATGATAAATTTTGTTAATAAATGCGAGTAATAGCGAGTATTTATTTTATAAAGCGTACTTTCCTTTTTTGTCGTCTCTTATCACGCGTCCGCTGTCCATTGTTACCACTCTCCCGCCGATTGAATCAATCACACCTTTGTTGTGCGTGGTTAAAATAACCATCGTGCCAAGGTCATTAATCTTTTTGAGAATTTGCACAATCTCGTATGTGTTTATCGGGTCAAGGTTTCCTGTCGGCTCATCCGCTATTACTATGTCCGGCTGATTCACGATTGCGCGGGCAATCGCAACGCGCTGTTTTTCTCCTCCAGAGAGCTCGCGCGGGAAGTTCCACATTTTGTCACCAAGGTCAACGAGCTCCAAAACATGCGGTACATCTGAAGCTATTTCTTCGTCCGTCTTTCCGGCTGCTTCCATTGCAAATGCAATATTTTCATATGCTGTCTTGTTTGGCAAAAGTCTAAAATCTTGAAAGACTATCCCTATTCGTCTTCTGAAATTATTTAGTTCTGACTTTTTAAAATTTTGGATATCAGATGACTCAAAAAAAACACCGCCTCCCGTTGGATTCTCTTCTGCGAGAAGCATTTTAAGGAGTGTTGTTTTACCAGCACCGGAGTGTCCGACGATAGATACGAATTCTTTCGGTGCGATTGAGATAGTCACTTTATCAAGTGCTACACGCCCATCGCTATATGATTTTGAAACTTGATCAAAATAAATCATAAAAATGAATTTGAAATCATGAATACAAACATCTACATATAATAACATTATTATGTTTCTTTCCAAAATCCATTATTTGATAAATCAATGTCATAGTTATTCATAATTTATGATTCTTGATTCATTATTCTAACCCCTTCTCCGCGTCTATAAATTCTTGTATTTCGCCATTTAAAACTTTCTCTGCATCGCGAACTTCCACATCTGTCCTGTGGTCTTTGACCATTTTGTACGGATGAAGCACATACGAGCGTATTTGGCTTCCCCATTCTATGCTTGTCGTACTACTTACAGAGAGTCCTTTTTCGTGCTTTTTGCGGTCTTCTTCGCGCTTCTTGAAAAGTTTACCTCTTAGAAGCACTAACGCTTTTTCTTTGTTTTGCGCCTGCGAACGTTCCGACTCTACATGAACCGAGATACCTGTTTGCCTGTGTACTATACGCACTGCCGTCTCACGTTTATTTACATTTTGCCCACCTGGTCCGCTTGAACGCGCAAATCCAATTTCAATATCGTCTTCCGGTATTTCAAAGTCAGCAAGTTTCTGAAGCTTCGGCACCACCTCAACCATTGAAAAAGACGTGTGGCGAAGTTTCTTTGCGTTAAACGGAGAGATGCGAACAAGACGATGGACTCCTGATTCATTTTTCAAAATTCCATATGAATTTTTACCAATTATTTCAAAAGTGATATTTCTGTATCCGCCGTGATCATTTTCGTGTTTATGTAACACGTAAATCTGCCAATCTCTTTTATCTATAAATTTCCGATACATTGAAAAAAGCATTGCCGAAAAATCCTCTGCGTCGTCCCCGCCTGCGCCAGAGAAAATAGTAATAACGGCATTTAAACTGTCATATTTATTTCCGCCTTCTGCCTTAACTTTTAAATCATTGAGCTGTTTTATAACTCTCTGCGCTTTTTCTTTATCATTCCAAAAATCAGGAAGCTGTATCTTCTCTTCTAATTCTTTAATCTTTTGTTTTATATCTTCTTTCATGAGCCGAAGGGCAGAATTGAACTGCCGACCTATGCGTTACGAGTGCATTGCTCTACCAACTGAGCTACTTCGGCAAACTTGAGCCGTTGGGCAGGATTGAACTGCCGACCTCGTCATTACCAATGACGTGCTCTGCCAACTGAGCTACAACGGCACAATATTTCCAAGTATATCGTAATTACAACTTTTTTGGTATTGTATACCTTATATACTATATATGAATATGATACCAAACCTAAAAACATGGGTTGAGATTGATAAAAAAGCGGCCTTACACAATGTAAAAACTATTCGTGGGGTCCTAAAGAAAAAAATAAGGCTATATGCCGTAGTTAAATCAAACGCGTACGGGCATGGTCTGCGTGAGTTTTCACTTATAGTTAACGACAAAGTTGACGGCTTTTGTGTGGACAGTGTATATGAAGGAGAGACATTAAGAAGCGTTGGTATTAAGAAATCAATTCTTGTTTTGGGGCCAACTCTCTCAAAAGATGAAGTTAAACTTGCGGTAGAAAATAATCTAGAAATTACAATCTCAACATTTGAATCACTCAAACAAATTTTTTCAATAAAAAATATAAAGGACTGTCCTTTTTTTCATATAAAAGTTGACACAGGTATGCATAGGCAGGGGTTTTTCCCAAATGATATAAAGAAAGTTATTGAGATTATAAAAGGCAATGACTTAAGTGGAAAACTAAGAGGTGTGTACACTCACTTTGCATCCGCGAAAGATGTTACTTATCCTAATTATACAAATAGACAAATTGAAGAGTTTAAAAAAGTGCAGGTAATATTTAAGGGGTTTGGTTTTGGAAAGATAATGTTTCATGCATGCGGAACTGGTGGCACTGTTCTCTATCCACATGCGCATTTTGATATGGTGCGCGTCGGTATTGGACTTTATGGTTACTTCCCATCAAAGGAAAGTAAGATTCAGCATTCACTTGTTCTTAAAAAAGAGATTTCTTTTAAACCAGTATTGAGTTGGAAAACCAAAATAAGTGAAATTAAGAAATTAAAAAATGGTGATTTTGTTGGTTATGATTTAGCTGAGAGAATAAAGAAAGATACGATAGTTTCAATGATACCTATAGGATACTGGCATGGGTTTGCGAGAGCTCTCTCACACAAAGGACAAGTGCTTGTAAAAGGTGGTAAATGTAAAGTCGTTGGCAGAGTCTCTATGGATTTGATAATAATTGAGTGCAAAAATCTGACCGCACGCGTTGGAGATGTTGTTACTATTATCGGCAAAAGTGGTAGCGAAACCTTGACCGCTGATGACCAGATGGAGATTTCTGATATCGTATATACTTATGAAATACTCACTACAATAAATCCACTTATAAAAAGGATTGTGATTTGAGTTTTTTTATGCGATTTGAACTGGCGATATTCTCTAGCCCTCTGTTCAAGTCTCATTGCCCGCGTGAGAAAAATCTCTTCAGAAGGAATCTTTCTCTAATGTAGAAGCGATGGGACTTGGCGTCAATATCTAATCTCGTGCCTCGCTAAGATATTCCTGCCCGAGCTTTCATATTTTGCTTTGCAAAATATATTCAAGCTTTTCAAGTCCCAACGCAAGCAAAACTATTTGCTTGCTTCGCTCGCTTAAAAAGACACGCCTGCTGGTGTCTTTTTTATGCGCGAGCGATGGGACTTGGCGTCAATATCTAATCTCGTGCCTCGCTAAGATATTCCTGC
>JBBTTR010000017.1:6160-6688 GCA_038064155.1 Patescibacteria group bacterium
CGCTTAAAAAGACACGCCTGCTGGTGTCTTTTTTATGCGCGAGCGATGGGACTTGAACCCACAACCTCTACCGTGACAGGGTAGCGCTCTAACCAGTTGAGCTACGCCCGCATATAATATCTTTATCGCTTTTCGAAAAATTTTATATTTCCGCTCAAGAAATAATTTACTTGATATATTATTATACATTAAACGATATAAAGCAAGGATGTCTTTATGACTAAACACTAACTCAAACCCTCTTTCTTTTATCAAACTATAATTCTAAGTTCAACAATCAATTGCAACGCTTGTATTAAAATAAAGGTGTTATGAAAAATATAAAAAAGTAAAAACTGATAATAAAAAACTTAGTTGTTTCGTTACTAAGTTTTTAGAAATTCCAAAGAATTTCTAAAACAAAACAAGTATTATGAAAAATTTTTCTTTTACTTTGAATTAAATTCAAAACAAAACCGCCAACTGATTTTTTCGCCCAAAATTCCCTACAATTTGGTTGCCGAGCCCGCCGAAGCGGGCGAGGCGAAT
>JBBTTR010000018.1:0-4340 GCA_038064155.1 Patescibacteria group bacterium
CTATTATATTACTAATCTTACCGGAAAATGTGTCTTAATTTTGGGGTACCTGTCATCCCATCGCGATAAGCGATTGAGAATTTCTTGAACAGAACATGAGAAGGAGGGTGGTACCATGTTTAGTAACGTATTTTTGTGGATAGGTCGTCTGGCGAGGGTGGAGAAGTATCGTCAAAAAAAAGAAAAGAGCAAGGAGATGGAAAGGGCGGAAGCAGCTCGAAAAAAGCGCCAGATGGAAAACTTCCGCAAGCAATGTTTCATGGTACATATCTGTGAGAAAGAAGAAAAAAAAGCAGTTTTGAGGGCGTCTTGATCGAGACGCTCCTGAAATTCGGCATCAAGGTTAAGTCAATCCCAGAGAAGGATAGGCGTAAGGTTGCAGATGGCGACACTTCGTTGCTGAAAAGTGGCCTCCTCGCACTGGTTGGAACCTCGTGGCACAAAAATCAACCCTTCGAGTTGAGACGGACCTACTGTGACTATCGTCTCATAGCGGCTGGCGAAAGTGGTAATGGAAATATCCTTGGCGCTGGTTACTGTTATTGGGACGGACCCAATGATGATATTCTCGCCAAGAATATCATCGAAAACCTCGCCTCAACTCTTCTGCTAGAGTAGTACAAAAAGGGGTAATTTCCCTGCAGCGCCTTGCGGAATTCGTGACGAACGAATCAATCCTCAATGCGTTTTTTCTTTTTCAAAATCTCAAAGAACAATTTATTGCGAAAACAAATTTTTTCAGCTATTCTGTATTTGTATTTGCAATTTGTCGGCGTGAATTTTTCCGAAGCGAGGGTGCGGCGGAATTCCTCCCCCCAACCCCCTCCTTCCGCCGCACCCGAGTGGATTTCATGGATTCGCAAAATTGCGTTAGCAATTTTGCAGGAAATGGTTTTGAGCCGTACGGTAAAGATACACCTTAAACGAACTAAACGGTTTTTTGGAACCCAAGATGTGGGACACGCGAAGCGCGGCAGAGAATGGATATTCCAGTCGCATATTTCCTTTTACATATTTTTCAAAACTCAAGCGCTCAATTTTAGATTTTACGAATTATTTTTTGTGTTTTGTATGTGTAAATTTGCTATAATAAATAAATGCTCTACACGAGAAAAGGAGATAGTGGTATAACTAAAACATTTGGTTGTGACCAAAAAATTTCAAAAAGCTCTGCAATTGCGGAAGCGCTTGGCGCCATGGACGAGACTAATTCATACTTAGGACTTTGTAAGGTTAAAGCAAAAGAAGTTGGATTTTCAGTCAGAGAAACTACATTTGAGAAAATCATTCACGATATTCAAAAAAATCTTTTTATAATACAGGCAGAGCTTGCGGGGGCGATGGAATCGCTTTCTGAAAAGAAAGTAAAAGCTCTTGAAGGTATTGTTGATGAAATAGAGGCGCAAATCCCGCAAGTCCAAAGCTTCTTTATCTCTGGTGGATGCGAGATTTCTGCAATGTTTGACTTCGCGCGGACGCTTGTAAGAAGAGCAGAGCGGAGAGTAGTCGCAGTACATGAAGAGGGCAAAATAGGAGTAGGTAAATTCACACTGGGGTACCTAAATCGCCTTTCAAGTATTCTTTATGCATTTGCTCGACTCTCCAACTATTTATCTGGTATAAATGAGGAGTCCCCGGACTATAAATAACATGGTGCTCATGGTGTAACGGTTAACACTGGAGTTTGTGGAACTCCCAATTCGGGTTCGATTCCCGATGGGCACCCAAGATAAATTATTACTCTATTGCAAATCAGTAATATGGTAATGATTTTTCTCGATGTTGTGCTCATCGGGAATCGAAAGTCGGAAGAAAGGTGCCCGTGGCACATTTCTGAGACGGGGTCGCGAGTGCTTAGTGAGTTTACGAACTTAGCAACTTGTGACCGATTCCCGATGGGCACCCAATTGTCGTGTCTTATAATTTTAGAATTATCTTATGCAACAAGTATTAGTAGATGAATCACAGCCAACCAACAAAATACATAAAAGCATACTCTATGCTGGAATAGTATGGATAATATCAGCATTATCGTTAACTGCTTATGGGATTATGGGACTTTTTAATGCAATAATACCAGGTGTTGAAGAAATGATTACATTTTTATCTACCGTAGACGGACAATACATATATCTTGGAGCTCTTATTGCTATCTTGCTTGAAGGTTTATATTTTATAGGAAGTTTTTTTCCGGGAGCATCTTTAGTTGTAATTTTAGCAATACTCTCACAACTAAACGGATACTTTGTATTTTTTATTACAATTTTAACTATCTTTATTGGATGGAGTATAGCTGGTGCAGTAAATATATTTGCAACTAAATTATATCGTTCTAAAATTATTAAATTAAAAGATGCAGAAGACTACAATGTAAAAGACAGAGTATGGACTACATGGTTTCCAGCGTTTAGAGCAAACTATGAAGTAGCGCAAACAATTGAAGGTGGAAACCCATTAAAAGTATTTATATCTTCAATTAGAGTAAAATTTTTCGTGAGCATAGCGGTTGCGATAATCACTTTTATAATTCCTTTATTTATAAATATCAATAACACGACAAATAAAGAAGGTTTTGTCATTTTAGCTATAGTTGCTGTTATCAGTTTTGTAGTTGGTGTAATAAAAATTAGACATTATTATCTACTACCGAATCAAACAGATTCAAACAGCGTCCAGTGAAATTTGATTTTTCTTGTACATTTCTATATATTCTAAATAATTATAATCTACAATTTAATTATAAGCACTATACCAGTATATTGGCATAGTAACAAAAAATCAAAAAAGTTATAAATATTTCTTATATTAAATATTAAATTAAATTTCAAATTTAGATAAAAAATTTATCAAATAAGACAAATTTTTTATTTGTTATATTTTATTACTGTGCCAATATACTGGTATAGTAAATATAAAATACAAATTTTGGATCATGCTTATTATATTGTTACATTATTCTCCCGTTAATGGAGATAGCATTAGTTTGTATAATTGTAGCCTTTGAGACATAATAAGTTTATGAAAACAATTCTTTACATGGGCATTACCCCAAATGGATACATAGCAAAAGAAGATGGAGATTCAGAATGGACTTCTGATGAAGATTTGCAAGGTTTTTATAATCACAGCAAGGAAGCAGGTAATGTAATAATGGGTAAGAATACACATCTTATAACGGTAAAATATAATTATTTCCCATTCCCTGATGCTTTGAATATTGTTGTGTCTCGTGAAGCCATAGAAAATAAATGGGGAGATAATGTAATTATCACAGACCAGTCACCCAAAGAAATCCTTTCACTATTGCAAGAAAAAGATTTTAATACAGCATTCCTTATTGGAGGAGGGCAACTCAATAGTTCTTTTATGAAAGAAGGACTTATAGATGAGATTTATTTAGATGTTGAGCCATTGATATTTGGAAAAGGAATAAAAGTATTTGCAGATAGTGATTTTGAATATAAATTGGAATTGTTGGAAACAAAAAAACTAAATTCAAATACAGTTCAATTGCATTATAATGTTAAGAAATAATTTTTGTATAAAACGAACAATTAAAAATAGAAAAAACTAAAACATTGTTGTTTTAATAGAAAAATCCTAAAATCAAAAAGGATTAGTATTTGTAACGCATGGACTTGAAGGGTTTAAAGAACAAGACCATATTAGAACCTTTGCCGAAGCTTTTAAAAATAAAGTTTTTACTGTTGTTAGTTTTGACAAGACCAATACTTTTGGTGAAAGCGATAGAAGATAAAAATTATTCATAAATATGCTGCTCGATTCCTTTTTGTTGAAAACTAAGGCAGGACGCAATCCTACCTTTTTTATTGGATTGACGAAAAAGTTGTAAAAGTTGGAAATAATAATATATAAACATAGATAGTAATCGTGCGAACCCCCCTGTTTTTGGATTAGACAGTGGGGGTTTTTGCCGTAATACCTCGACTCCGAAACCCTCAATAAAAAATAAAGGGCTACCCTTTATTTTTTTAAAGACGCGTTTAGAGACGCTCGGTAAGTACCTATCTTGTGCGTACGCACAAGATAGGTACTTGTTTAGATAATGTTTTTAATCAACTCTGTAAGTAAGTATGGGTTGAATTGAGACCGGTTTTATGCTAAAATAAGGTTGTTATGAAATTCAGACCGGCGTTGTTTTGGGACACAAACCCAAAAAAATAGACCCTAAAAAAACGCTCAATACATCATAGAAAGAGTGGCTGATTTTGGGCGCGACAAAGAAGCTCGCTGGGTTCTTGATTATTATGACAAAAAACTGCTGAAGAAAGTTATCGCCAAATCAAGGTGCTTACGACCAAGAACAAAAGTTTTATGGA
>JBBTTR010000019.1:0-16201 GCA_038064155.1 Patescibacteria group bacterium
ACCACCGACGCCGGAAATAGTTTCAAGTTGCTCTTTTGAAGCGTTTCGTATGTTTTCAAATGTTTTAAAATAATCTGCCAAATCATACGCTGTCTCCTCTCCAACTTGGTCTATTGAAAGTGATATAAGAAATCGCGCAAGTTCTATTTTTTTCGCATTATTGATTTTTCTAATCAAACTATCCGCGGATTTTTCAGCAAATCCTTCTAACTCAAGTAAATCTCCTTTTTTGAGTGTAAAAATATCATCAAACTCTGAAATTAAGTTTTGTTCTAAAAGCTTTTCAATAATTCGCGGACCAAGCCCGTCAATGTTAAAAGCTTTTTTTGAAACAAAATATTCAAACTTTCTTTTCTGTTGCGTGAATGAATTTTTATTCACGCATCTATACGCTACTTGCCCTGAGACTCTTTCTATTGAACCGTCGCCTCCGCATACGGAAACTTTTTTGGGAAATACATACTTTTTTTCTTTACCAGTACGCATCTCTTTTAAGACTGACACTATGTCCGGAATCACATCCCCCGCTTTTTGTAAAATCACTGTATCACCCACTCGCACATCAAGACGTTTAATTTCGTCTTCATTGTGGAGTGTCGCCCGCGATACGGTAGAGCCAGCCACGAGCACCGGTTTTAAGTGCGCGACAGGCGTCAAAACACCTGTTCTACCCACTTGTAGCAGTATGTCTTCAACAACTGTTGTGACCTGTTCTGCGGGAAATTTGAACGCGATAGCAAAACGCGGAGCTTTACCTGTATACCCAATAGCCTCCTGATATTGCCTCTCATTTACTTTGATAACAACGCCATCTACTAAATAATCCTCTTTCAGTACTTTGTCTTTCCACTTCTTCCAGAACTTGATTGTCTCATCTATATTTTCGCATAACTCAAAATTTTTATTTACCTTGAAACCAAGTTTTTGTAATAATCTTAATTCTTCAAATTGTGTAATAGGCGCCTCACCATCTGACTGCGCGATATCGTATATAAAACTATCTAAATTTCTCTCTGCTACAACTTTAGGGTCAAGCTGACGAATAGAGCCAGCGGCCGCATTACGCGGATTTGCAAAAATAGGTTCATTATTTTTTTCTCTTTTTTTGTTTATTGTTTTAAGACTATCTTTACCAAGCCATACTTCACCCTCAACTATTATATCAACTGAATTTTCAAGCTTTAATGGAATTGACTCAATGGCGCGCGCATTCATTGTTACATCCTCACCTATCTTACCATCGCCACGCGTTGCGGCAGTTTTTAACAACCCTTTCTCATATTCAAGTACAACTTTAAGTCCATCAATTTTAAGCTCGCAAGTATATGTTGGATTAATATTTTTTCCAGTTTTTGTTTTAAGAAATCTCTTAACGCGCTCATCAAAGTTTCTTATATCATCTTCGTCAAATGCGTCATTAAAAGACCACTGCGCGATTTTATGCTTAACTTTTTTAAATTCTTTTAGCGGTTCACCTGCAACTCTCTGCGAAGGCGAGTCTGGGGTTATAAGTTTTGGATATTTCTCCTCAAGTTTTACAAGCTCGTTTTTGAGAGAATCTAACGCTTCCTGTGATATTTCTTCTTTGTCTTTTACATGATAAAGATAACGATAGCTATCTATCGCTTTTTTAAGTTTGTTATATCTTTCTTGTATCTCTTTTGATATTCTGGATTCATTATTCATAATTCTAGTATGTTGCTCTAATAGCTCTTTCTACTCTTCTTGGATTTGCGATGTTGCATGTATTGTATCCTCTCGCCTCAACGATTGTTCTTCTTGGTGAATCGTATTTTGTCACGGATACAATAGTGCAGTAAGGCTCTGGGGAGAAATCCATCTCAAATGTCCTTCTATATGCGCCTCCGCCTAGATTTATTGATGTAACAACTCTATCCTCGTTAGCGCAATTTATATTCGCGGCCGGAGTTGATGAAGCAAAAGCGTCTCCTTGAAAATCCCAATACAAAGCACACTCCGCGCCAGTATCCGCGGCGTAAAATGCAAATTGTGAATCTCTGCCAAGAGACGATAATAATAATTCTTTTACGGTTAAATTAAAAATCGCAAGACCAATAGATAGCAAAATACTGGATACAAGCACCGCGTATAACATTGCAAATCCTTTATGTTTTTTTATTTTTGATTCAAAATTCATAATTTATCCTTATTGCCAATCTAATATATGCTCTTTTATCGTAAAAGATTTACTAATCACCCCTGTTGACCATGATAAAGTCGTGGTAATTGCGACTTCTTTCGCGTCAACTATTACGATATTTGTTTTTCTTGTGAAATTTGAATTATTGCCAGTACTGTAATTATAAAAATTAGTATTATCATCGTATTTTAATACAGGACATTCTCCGACAGGGCATTTTTTTATTATATTTTCCGGGTTGCCTTCATTTATATCAATAGTGCATATATCTGTGTCTATGCACTCGCTAAGACCATAAAGCCAGTAATTTCCATTTATATTGTTCTCATCTCTTTTGTTTCTTATGTATTCCACCGATTCTTGCGCGAGATAAAAAGCAGTAATTTGATCTCTAGCAAATATCGCAGAAGCTATGCCTTTTGATGCGATTGTGATTGGACCTGCAATTGAAATAGTTAGAACAGCGATTGCTACAAGTGCTTCAATCAAAGTGAAACCACGATTCTTTCTTCTTTTTTTATTTATTGATTTGTTAGTTTTTTTAAACATATTTTTCGTTTAAATATCCAGCACTCGTTGTGACACCATCGTCTGAAGATTAAATTCTGTTCTTACCTTTCTTTTGACACCTGCGGAACCTTGTAAAACAATAACCACTCTGGGTTGCATATTATCAGAAAGTGACGTACCATCTACATAAAAAAAGAAATTGTCTATTGAAACCTCTGGTGCTGTAATATTTATAAATGTACCAGATGCTCCTCCATTTTCTGACTTCTCAATTCTTGTGCCAGTTATTCTATACACAATCTGGTCTGTTTTATCACCCTTATTTCCACTTGAAGATTCAAAAGCAAAAAGTTTACCTCCATTTGAACAATCTTTCGTTACATCTACATCTGCTGGAACATTGTTTGTAACTTCACAATGATATGTTGTACCGACGCGAATATTTCTAGACATATTTTCTAATGCAAAGTTTAGATTATTCATAACGGAGTTTAATGCTTGCGCTTTTTTATTCGCATCAACTAATGCTAAAAGCGCTCCCACTGCTATGAGCATAACTCCGCTAAAAAGCGCCACGGCAACAAGCATTTCAACGAGACTGAAACCTCGTGAAACTTTTAAGAACGGGTATTTTTTTGTTTTCTGTAATTTCATTTTTGTTTTTTAAGATAATTAGCCAACGAAACTATGGAAGCTATGAGCTATCTTTGCACGGATATCTGACCGGTAACAACCGTGTTTACATTCCATGTTATTCCTTGCGAGGACGATACTGTAATACGCGCGGATGTATACTCGTCAGCGGATATACTGCTTTTTATTATAGCTTCAGGGTTTGGTCGCTCAAAAATTATATCAAGAAATGTTATATCGGAACCTGAACATTTTTCCACGCCATTTGATAATATGCCACAAAATTCTGATATAAAATTACCTCTTCTTAAAGTAAAAGTCTCAATAATTTCCGTTATCCCGCCATATGCCTCGTCTCTGTCTCTATCTGCAAGAAATATGTATGATTCATTATCAGACGAATCAAGGTGAATACCATATCCAACATTAAACTCGCTACTACCGACCGTAAATTCCCTAACACTTAAACCAAAAACTTGGGCTTTTCTTATAGATAAAGCGATATCATAAGCAAGATTTTCTAAAAGAAGCGTACCTGAAAATTGTGAATGTTTTGCAAGTATCACAGATGTGATAACCGTAAAAATAGCTATTGACACAAGAAGCTCAACCAAAGAAAAGCCCTTTTGGGCTTTTGGCTTTATTAGCTTTGGCCTTTGGATAAAAGCCGCATTCACGACCTCCGTAGCTTCGCTAGTTTTTGACGACGGATATTTTTTTGTTTTCTGTAATTTCATTTTTGTTTTTTTAAGCTAATTAGCTAACGAAGCTATGGAAGCTATAAGCTAGTATCTTACGTCAAAAGCTGAAATATATTTAAATTGAAAAAAAATACGATAATGAGCCCTAGTATGAGGAATGGTCCAAATGGTATCTCACTCTTCATTGTAAGCCGTTTTTCTCTCAAATTCAACGAAAAAAATATCATAAGTGCAATACCCGCAACCGCACCGACCCAAAAAGACAAAATGACAGCGCTCGCGCCAAGAGATAACCCTAAAAACCAACCTATTCCGAGAGCGAGTTTCCCATCTCCTAATCCTATCCATTTGCCTCCCGAGAAAAACCATAACAGAAAGAATGGGGAAAAAAGTATAGGTCCTGATAGAAATGGCAGGAAAGTCGGTATTGAAAATTGAAAGATAGAAAAATCAAAAAATATACTCGCAAGCGATAATACGGCAAATGTATACACAAGGTCGTCAGGTATAATCTTGTGTTTTAAATCATAGATTAAAATTACAATCAAGATTGAAAAGATAATCATTAAATATAATGATAACAACATAAGATACGACGGTGAAATAAATAACAAATCTGAAAATTTAAGAAATATTCCTAAAAAAATACCTCCTGTTAGAAGCTCAACAAATGGATACTGAAAGGAAATTTTACTCTTACATTTTTTGCATCTTCCAAGTTGAAACGCGAAAGAAACTACCGGTATAAGCTCAAACCATCTTAATTTTTTACCGCACGAAAAACATCCGGATCTTCCTAACAACGAAATACCTGTATTGTATCTTAATGAAATAACATTTAAAAAACTTCCTATAATTGTCCCGAAAATAAAATAAAATATTGTAAGTAATATCTCTATTGATTCCATATACTTAAGTATAGCAAAACACCCAACCCATTTAAATAAACAAGCGAGGTGTTAAGCATATAGATTAGGTTTTAATTTGTCTGCCTACTAATATTTAGTATTTAAGGAATTACATCGTAAATAGGTTCTGTTCCGGCAAAATCTACCGCGCTGCCTGTGCATACAGCAACAGCCGCGTCATCACTATCACTATCAAATACTGTGTGACTTGCATCTTCCAGTGTTATTCCAATGTGATAACTTGAACAATTCGCGCCTGAACCAAGAGCCGCGTATTTATAAGCCGTATCAGTTGTTCCGCCAGGAGGTGTTGGGATTACCGCGATATACCCTGGGTTCACAAGAGCTACCGTTGTGAGCGCTATTGGATAATTACCATTAGCGTCAAAATAAAATTCAAGGGCTAGCTGTAATTGCTTAATATCTGAAATTCTTTTTGCGTCTCGTGATTTTTGTCTAGCCGTGTTTAGACTTGCCAAAACAACTGATGACAAAATACCAATTATTGCTATAACAACCAGAAGTTCTATAAGAGTAAAACCTTTATTTCTTAATTTTTTCATATTTTTATAATCTATTATTTAATAACAAAACGACCTAATTCAGCAGACCCTATAAAGTCTATGATATTCATGTATAACATATATTATAGACATTTTATGTACTTTTTGAAAGCGTGTGTGTGGATAACCATAATATGTCAAGATTTGTTCTAAATACTCGACGAAAGGTTATATATTGGCATAAGTACGGCTACTAGAAGTATGCCTACACCAAGAGCAAGCGCTACTATCATCATAGGTTCTATAAGAGTAACGAGCGTGTCCACCGCATTCTTTACTTCTCTTGCGTAAAATTTTGACAAAGTGTCTAATATCTTACCAAGTTCACCTGTTTCTTCTCCAACTTTAATCATCTGTACCATTATGTTTGGAATTTCAGGATATTTGCCAAAAGACTCAGACACGGGGCTTCCAGATTTTATTGCTTGAGATGATTCTGTTAATAATCTCTCATATATTGGGTCACCAACAACGGTTGCTGATATTTCTATAGCTCTGACCACTGTTATACCGCTTGAAAGCATTGTTCCAAGGTTGTCTGAGATTCTAGATAAATATAACTTTCTATATAGATTTCCAAGAAATGGTATTGATAATCGTAACCGTGACACTGAAAATCTGCCTTGTTCGGTTTTACTAAATTTCCATGCGAAGAAAATTCCTATTATAACTAAAATAAGCAGGAAAATACCATAATTCACAAAGAAATCGCTTAAACCGACTACAACTCTTGTATAAATAGGCAGTTGTTGCCCTGAATCAATAAAAATCTGGCTTATCTTTGGGATGACTAGTGTAAGCATCAATATCATCACGGTAATAAATGTGAATACGACAAAAGCCGGGTAAATAAGAGCATTTTTTGCTTTTGATGTAATTTCATAAGACCTGTCTAAATGGTCTGCTAAATATGAAAATGTTTGGTCAAGTTTTCCAGACTCTTCGCCGGCTCTGACCATGTTGACATAAAATGGAGTAAATATTTTTCCATGCTTTCCTAAAGATGTTGATATTGTGTTACCAGCTTGTATATCATCTACAATACCAGCTAATGCTTCTTTCAAAAGTCTGTTTTTTGATTCAGACCCTAAAAGTTTGAACACACGAAGCGCTGATACCTGCGACTCAAACAATGTCGCAATCTGACGAGAAAGAATAACCATTTCTTTGTTTGCAACTCTGTCAAAAAAAGTTATATTACGGCTAAGTAATGATTTTTTTTCTGTAGAAACAATAGAAGCTATAACAAGACCTCGTCTTTGCAGTGAGCTAATCGCGACATCTTCGTTAATAGCATCAATACTACCCGCTGTCTCATGTCCTGTTTTGTCTATTGCTGTGTAATTAAATAACATAAATTTTTAAACTAATTGTTCCAGACCTTTTGGATTGAGTGAATGAGCTTTGGCGTCTTCTATTGTTATCTCTCCACGCCTTACAAAATCCGCAAGCGACCTGTTTAAATCAACCATACCCTCATTCATACTTGTCTCAATAACGGTATCTATCTCGTGAGTTCGTCTTTCACGGATTAGATTTGCGACAGCTTTGTTGTTTATGAGAAGTTCGTATACTGGTATTAAACCTCCGGAAATCCTTGGCACAAGTCTTTGTGAAAAAATTCCAACAAGCGATGCCGCAAGTTGCATACGAATCTGGTCTTGACCATTTTCAGGAAATGAATCTATTATTCTGTCTATTGTTTGTGCCGCATTATTTGTATGAAGTGTTGAAAGAACCAAATGTCCGGTTTCTGCCGCTGTTACAGCGGTTGATATAGTTTCTGGTCCACGCATTTCTCCTATCATAAGTACATCTACATCTTGTCTGAATACTGACCTTAAAGCAGTAGAGAAATCCTTGGTGTCTATCTTTACTTCACGCTGGTCAATCATTGATTTTCTTTGTTCAAAAACATGTTCTATTGGGTCTTCAATGGTTATAATATGCTCTGCTCTATTTTTGTTTATAAATTCAATCATAGATGCCAGAGTTGTTGTCTTCCCTTGTCCGACTGGGCCAACGACAAGAAAAAACCCTTGTTGTTTCTGAGCAAATGTCTCTAATATTGGCGGTAAATTAAGCTCTTCTAGAGATTTTATATTTTTTTGGATAAGTCTTAAAGCGACTCCGGCCGCGCCTTGCTGGAAAAATCCGTTTCCTCTAAATCTGGATTCTTCATTGTGAGAATATGAAAAATCAATTTCTTTTGTTGATAGGAATGTTTTTTCTTGCTCTGGGGTTAAAAGCTCTCTTATAAATCCAAGCGTGTCCTCTTTTGTAAGTTCCCGTCTTTTCAACAGTGGTATTAAAACACCATTCACTCTGATTGTAGGATGATTGTCCGAGGATAAATGTAAATCGGACGCCGCTTCTTTAACGACAATGTTAATCAACTCATCCAATTCTTTTTTGTAATCAATTATTCCTTCAACCATAATTAATTTTTATTATGACTTTTTATAATTTCTTCAACCTTGCTTAATACTTCAGACGGTATAGTATCGGCTTTTATAATATAATCATCTACACCAAGCTTTTTCGCTTTTTCTATGTAAGATTCTTCCCACTGATTGGAAACCGCTATTAATGCCGTATTTGTTGCTAATTTTTCATTCTTAATAGTTTCTAAAAATTCAATACCGTCAATATCAGGCATTACAATATCAAAAAGAATCACCGATGGCGATAAACCATCCCTCAACATCTTAAGAGCTTTTTTTGGGTCAGCGCTAATGTTTACATCAAAACCGTGTTCTTTGAACTTAATTGAATACATATCAAGCATAAAATTATCATCATCTAGAATCAATATGGTTTGTTTTTTTTCCGTATCTTTCATATAGTTAATTATACTATCTTTATAAAAGCTTTTCTAATTTTTTATTCAGGTATAAGATCTTCCCCGCCTAATGTGTTTATTTCACTGAAAGGAATAATCTTATTGAACGCTTTAACTATCGCGTCTTCTTTCATGGTAAACATACCATTTTCTCGCGCAATTCTTTTAAGTTCCGCTTCTGAAGGATTTTTAAGTATAGCATTTTCTAATTCTTTATTCATATTTAATATTTCATACACGGCTGTTCTGCCTCTTGTGCCTGAAACACATTCATTTGTAGCCTCCGCGTTAAAAAATTCTTTACCTGTTGGTATTAATTTTCTATACTTTTCAGGTATATCACTAAATTGTTTTTCAAGCATTAGTTTAAGACTTGCGTTTATTGGTAAAGGGGTACCGGAATCAGGGCATAACTTTTTAACAAGTCTTTGGGCTATTACTATTACAAGAGTCGGCGGTATCAAAAACGGGTCAACACCCATCTCTATAAGTCGCGGAATGACGCCTAATGCGTCGTTAGTGTGTATAGTTGAAAGAACAAGATGCCCGGTGAGTGCCGCTTGCACCGCGAGTTGTGCCGTCTCTTTATCTCTAATCTCCCCTACCATTATAATGTCTGGGTCTTGACGCAGAGTGGTACGGAGACCGTTTGCAAATGTATATCCAATCTCTGGTCTTACTTGAGACTGACTTACTCCTTCAATATTATATTCAACAGGGTCCTCAAGCGAGAGCACATTTTTTGTATCCCTATCCGTTTCCGCAAGCATTGAGTAAAGTGTTGTTGACTTACCGGAACCTGTCGGACCTGATATTAATATAAGCCCAAATGGTTTTTTTATCGCATTGCGTATAAGTTTTATACCCCTTTCATCAAAACCCATCTCGTCAAGATTCCATACACCTTTTGATGTGTCCAATATTCTTATTACGACTTTCTCGCCATAATATGAAGGAAATGTTGAGACACGAAAATCTATATTGCTATCATTAATATTCGCGGAAAAACGTCCGTCTTGCGGTTTTCTTTTTTCGTCAAGTCTCATTGAAGATAGAACTTTTATTCGGGCCACGACAGCGCTATGTATTTTAGGCGGTAAAACCAGATTAGTATGCAATGTGCCGTCAACTCTAAATCTGACTCTTACCGAGTTGTCCATATGTTCTATATGAATATCAGACGCTTTTCCTTCCACGGCATACCTAATAATGTTTGCGACTATTTTTGTCACAGGGGCTTCTTCTTTTACGGCATTAACCATGCTTTCCTTCTTTTCTTGAGAATCTTTTTTTAATTTTTCCTCCTGCGTAAATTCAGACTCAAGTTCTGATATCGCCTTATTAACTTCTCCAGAAAAACCTTTGTACATTTTAAGTACGTCAACAAAATCCGTCTCAGACATAAGATAGATTTTATAAGGCATATCTATTTTTGTAGATATAAAATTGAGAGCGTCTAACGCCTCAATGTTATCTGGGTCGGTTATTCCAACCTCTAGCACATTGTCTTTAACGCCTATTGGCACAAATTTGTAATGTAGAGCGGATTCTTCTGGTATATATTTAAATACAGAAAATGGAACTTTTTCATCTCCAAGTTTCCATGTTGGAATATTGAGATGTTCACTTTTTATTTGTAATATGACATATGGGTCAATCCCGCGTTTTGTAAGGACACTCTCTATAGTCTCGCTAGATGCGCTAGCTTCTTCTTTTATTGAAGAAATATCACCTTCTTCAATAATTTCTTTTTCTACTAATATTGGTAATAAATTCATTCCGTTATATTTATTTCCACAACCTAATTTTGTAACTTGTTGAAATTTACTGGAGCAAATGGATTTTCTCTTCCAATCGGTTCTGGAGTTATCTCCTGACCAAAATCTTCTAAACTTCTGAATACTTTATCTGATAAAATATCTCCATCAAGTTTTATTGAGCGAATCTCTAAAAGTAAAGCTATTAAATCATCTTGCAAAGATGAGTTCGTATTGATAAAACTTTCTGAAACTAATAGATTTTTATCTGTCTTACCAACAACAAGAGTATAGGCAACCGTGGCAATAATAAGTATACCTAGTATTATTATCATCTTTTTATATTTTTTAAAAAAATTCATATTTATTTAAATATATTATTTTAACCAATATGTCCTCAAACTTATGTTGTATTTGTACAAGTTTTCTTGGATTTCTGAACTGGCGGATTTGTCTGGATTACTTATCTGGTCTTCAATCGCAACAAGTGATATCCCTGTAATATCCACGATTCTAAGACTTCTTTCTAAATCCATTATAAATTTAGTTAAATTATTGTATGATGACACCATAGAAAATGACAGTTTCACAGACTCGTACTTATTATTGCTAGGACCTATTGTTCCAGCTTTTCTTTCTTCTAGAGTATCAACAGAAACATCTTTTATTCGCATACCATATGCTGACGCAATATGGTCTATATCAAGAACTAAACGCACATTGTCCACATTGTCTGGTAATAATTTGGTCAATCTGTTTAAGTCATTTGTTGAAAACGTGTTGTATGTGGCTAAAAGTCTGTCTCTTATTATTTGTAGTTCTTTTGACTTATTAAGAGCTTGGTCAAATCTTTCTTGTTCTAAAATGATTTCTTGCACATTTTTATATGTAGGGTCAACATACATAAAGAAAAGACCTATTGTCAAGATTATTAGAAGCGCTGGGATAGTTAATTTGGTCATATATAAAAATTAATTACTGGTCTGTGGAATTACCTGGTAATACATTATCTATGTAAGACAAAAGTCTTGAATCAACATAAGCGGAAAAATCAAAAATGACATTACCTTTGTTATCTAAATTTATATTGGAAAAAATAGGTTCTTGTATGAATTTATTCTCACCAAATATGTCCGACTGCAAAGCAACAGAGCTAAAACCGGGAGCTACGCCGTTCATAGAGATACTTATCCTGTCAGTTTCATCTATTTTGTAATTAAAATTCTCAAATTGCAGACTCGCTAATGTGTTAGTTTCAAGTAAATCAAAAAATACAGACAATGCTTTGTGATTATCCAGTATCTCTCGCGCGGATTTCATACGCATATCAAGACGGCCGATTTCTTCTATCAATGCGGGCTCAAAAGCGGCTCGCGCGCGCTCAAGAGAATTTCTTTTTTTTTCTATGTTCTGAAATAGAAATTGTTGATACAAAAACACACCTATCGCAAGGGCGACCACACTGATAAATATAATAAGTGTAATCAAAAACACTATACCTATACTGCTTTTAGCTTCCGCTACACCTCTATTTTGATTTTGTGTTGCAGTTGTTAAAGATTTTTTTGGTATGAATGATGTATGAGTATTTTGATCCATAATGTAATTATATTATACACTACACACAATATGTATTAAAGAACAAAATAGGTATTTATGTTAATAACATATAACTATGAATTACGAAACACAAAAATTTAGGTCCTCGGGTCGCAAAATCTCTTTGTTTTTTAAAATGTTTTTGCTCAACCAGACCATAAATTTTTGTGTTTCATAATTCAAGAATATAAAGGATAATGATTATAAATCGTAGTAACTTTTTACTTTACAAACTTTCAACTAATTACTCTTCTTCTTGAAGTCTGCGTAACGCGAGTCCCACGGCAACGGCAAATCCTGGTCCGACTTCTTTTAAGACATTCTCAAAAAATGCGGGTGATTCTACCTTTGAGAATGGATTGCTCAACGATACTTCAACATCAAAGTGAGTTTTTGCGAAAGGAATGATACCTTTCATTGTCGCGCCACCTCCTGTAAGGATTATGTTGCCTATATTTTTATTGTATTTCTGTTGATATTGTAAAAGCACCTTGTTTGATTCTCTAAATACGCGGTCCAGACCAAGTGTGATTATTTCTTTTGAGCTTGTTGTATTTTCATTTGCATTTAGAGGGTCTTGGTTTATTCCAAAATCGCGTTTGATTTCTTCCGCTTTTGAGATACTTATGCTTAAGGACCTTGATATGGTTTGTGTTATATCCTGCGAGCCGCCACTTATAACATGAGACGCTTTTGCAACGCCGTATTCAACAATGTAAAGTTTTGTCGCGCTCGCGCCCATATCAAGAACTATAACAGGTGTAATACTTCGTTCCACAACCGCTCTTATCGCGCTAAATACTTCTATTTCAAAAAATCCCACATCAAGTTTTGTCGCCTGAACTATTTCATTATATTTGTTTAATGTGCTGTTATGGATCGCGACTAGCAATACCTCTATCTTTTTAGATGATTCATCTTTGTCGTCTCTTGTAACATCAGTATCGTCCACAAATGATGAATATTTTTCTTCACTCGGCACAATAAACCAATCCAGCATGACTTCTGATATTGGCACTGGAATGTATTTCCTTGCTTCAATCGGTATCATAACCGCAAGTTTGTTCTTTTCAAGCGCGGGCATTGAGACTAAAGAAATAAGACTTGAAGAAAAAGGTATTGAAATCCCCGCTTTAGTTGTTGTAACATTTGCTTCTCTTATAAGGTCTTTAACAGCTTCAACAATCTTCATAGCTGGAAGATTTGTTGCCTGCCCTATCTCCAAATCGGCATATGGACCAAGTGAAAGCTCTCCATATGTTTCAAGGACGGCAACACCACGACGTTTTTTTAATTGAACGACTTTTATTGATGATGACCCAATATCAATACCTATCACACTACCGCCTTTTTTTTCTCCGAAAATAAAATTTAAAAATCCCATTAGTTTTTTATTGTATTATGATTAAAGTATAATATAAAATTATGAATAAACACAGCAACATCTTTGGGATAGTGTTTAACTTTTTCTTGCCAAAAAATAAGTTTGACGCGGACATAGAAAATGTCACTAGCGATGAATTATCAAAGAGATTAATACAAAACAATAAAATAAATGGCTACACATATACTATGTTCAGCTACAAGGATGAGCTGATAAAAAATATGATATGGTCTATAAAATATAGAAGAAATCAAAAAACGGCGAAAATTTTTGCGCTTATGATTTATGATTTTATCGCGGAAGAATTTTCAGACCTTGCTATTTATTCAGACTTCAAAGACCCAATACTAATACCTATCCCGACATCAAAAGAACATATCCGAAAAAGAGGTGTTGACCACACTGAAGTCTTGGCAAAAGAATTTTGCATAATTGCAAACAAAGACTTCTGTGTATTGCGTACTGATATTTTAAAAAAAATAAAAAATACTAAAAGTCAAACTTTGTTTGAAAGAAAAGCGCGTCTTGAAAATATCATCGGCTCATTTGGTATAAACAGAGAGAAGACTATAGAAAATAGAAATATAATACTGCTTGATGATGTGACGACAACAGGCGCAACATTAGGTGAAGCGCGAAAAGTCTTACTTGATGCCGGCGCAAAAAATGTAATTTGTGTTACGATTGCGCATTAGGTTTAATCAATAGTCTTTGGCGGTATCTGTTTGAAAATATTCGAACGGAACTTTCTTGGCCCGCAGAGCGAAAAGGACGATTTCAAGTTTTTCTTTGGTGGCAAATTTTGTGAACTTGGAAACTAAGTTTCCAAGTAACTGGATACGCTCAAAAAGGTTGCAAAAGCCCTTGACGTGAGTGTTGATAATTTGATACAATAACAATATGAACTGTAAAAATTGCAACGATACAATACCGAGTGATGTTAAGTTTTGTAATAAATGTGGGACGGCAGTTGCGCCAACGGAATCACAACAGACCACATCGGCAAGCGCAACAGAAAAATGGAGTACGAAGAAAATTTTTAGTTCTATCGGTGCAATAGCTGTTTTTATTCTTGTTTTTGCTGGGGCAAGATGGTTGTCATACGAGGAAACAACAAAGGTTATTGATGAATACAAAGAAAATAAAACGGAGCAAAAAGTTGTAGATTATTTTACAGACCCTTTTTCTTGGAAAGAGTTTAATTCGCCTGTTGGAAAATTCAAGGCAACTTTTCCAGCTTATCCTGCTCACGAAACAAACAATCTTGATACTGGGACAGGATTAACTCTTAAATATGATACCTATTTGAGCGAGACATCGGATGGCACATCCTATGTGGTAAGCACAGTTGTTTATCCCGCCGAAGTTGATACTTCTAACCCGGAAACAAATTTGGAGGGATCACTAAATGGTATGCTCGCTTCAAGTGACGGAAATAAATTGATTTCCTCAAATCTTACTTCTTCTAATGGATATGGAGCGCTGGATTTTCTTATTCTAAACAATAGAACAGTTTATCTCAAAGGGAAAATTATTATGGTAGGGCAAACTCTTTATCAGGTTATGGTTGTATATGAAAGCAAAAACTATAATGAGAGCAATTATAGTAAATTTATGAATTCATTTAATTTATAATAATTTTATGGATACACAATTTCAGCAAAAACTTAATAGCATAAAAATGTTCTAAACCGAGTTTAGAACATTTTTATGAAATTGTATTCGTAAAGAATTCCTAGTTCCAAACATATGGATTTCAGAGTTTTCTGGTTTTCTTCGGTAAAAACTTTTCTTTTGTACTTTACCGGACATACTAGATGGAAGGTTATTAAGTTTTTGTCATGTGACTTTAGAAAAACTTAGTTGTTTCGTTACTAAGTTTTTAAAGTTTTTCTTTGGCGACAATCTATTCTTTGGAAACCAAAGATTTTTCAAATTCTATATTCTCGCTTGAAATCACAACAACCTCGTTATTTGCAATCGGAGTATCGTATTCATCGGTTTCCGGATTAAATTTGTTCCCAGTTGTAGACATTTTAGAAATTATACGGCCAATCAGTTTCGGGTCGCGCAATTTTCCCTCAGCTTTTATTTGAATTGACCGACGTTTGATTTCGGCTCCGCCGTAATTGATTGCCTCGTCGTGCATTCTCGTATCAACTGGTCCCGGATTAACGGAAAAGATATGGATATTTTTATTTTCCTCTTTGGAGGAAAAATCCTTGAGCCAATTTTTGGTTTCTCTTTTTGATTGTCCGTAGGCAAGATTATCCTTTTCTGGACTTTCAGCTTGCGGGGAAGAAAGGAAGACGATTCTACTGTTAGATACTCTTAATAAATTTGCCGTAGATTCTACTAAAACTCTTTGTGCGTCCCTATTAACTTTAAATGTATAATCATCTTGTTCTCTAATGCCTGGCACAGCTGCATTTAGTATCAAAATTGTAGCACCACCCATTTTTTCCGAGCTTTACTTAATGAAATCTTCTATTTTTTCAGTATCGCCTAAATCGAGTTGAATACCTTCTATTTGTTTATCAATTCTTAATTGTTCCAATCTCTCTTGAGTTCGCGCACAAATAACGATGTCGTGTTTTTGCTCTACGAGTTCAGTAGCTATTGCGCGACCAATACCCTCCGTCCCGCCGGTAAGTATAACTTTTTCTCGTCTTTCTTGATCTCCATTAAATTTTAGTATTTCTGGGTTCATAAAATTATTTCATTAAATCATCAATTGAAACGTCCAAACCTTTGGCAATTTTCGCCATAGTTTCAATTGTTGGGTTCGGCGTTGCGCCGGATTCAATTTTAATAATCACATTGTAGGCAATATCAGCGAGCTTCGAGAGCTTATCTTGTGAAATATTCAGCTTTTGCCTGTATTTCTTTATATTCTTTGCAATTGTTGGTAATTCTTTTGACTTCATAGTATAATTATACTAGTATAGATAGCGAGATAAGTTTTACTACTATAACTTTACCAAATAAAATGAATTTAATCAATAAAAATTCAAAAAGCCCGCTTCTGGCCTTCATAAAGTTTGAGCCGACATTTTTGATAGGTTCTTTGGCAGTTTGCGCCTCGCTTAGCGAGGCGACGATTTCAAGTTTTTCTTTGGCGGCAAATTCTTTCAATTCAGAAA
>JBBTTR010000020.1:0-8198 GCA_038064155.1 Patescibacteria group bacterium
TTCTCATGCGCCCATTTAGTTAATGAGTGCAATATGTATGTGAACTTAGTCAGCGAACAGAAACTCGCAGGAGTTTCTGTTTTCGGATTCAGTTTGAAAAATTTTTCTTCCCTCAAAATGCGAAATCGCCAATTCGTTTTTGCCCCCAAAATTGAATACGAATTAGTCGCCGAGTGAAGCGAGGCGAACCTTCAAAACTTGCAATTTCCTCAATGGTGCGCCGGGAGGGATTTGAACCCCCGCAGGCCGAAGCCGATTGGTTTACAGCCAATTGCATTTGACCACTCTGCCACCGACGCATATTGCACAATAATAAATCGAACTTTATTATTGACGCAATAACATTATGCTATCACTTTTTCTGAATCTTTTGAAGCTTTAATATTACTCCTCACGCTCTTTCCTTTTCTATTACAATTCTTTTTTACATCAAATGTGAATTCCCCCGCTTTGAATCCAACTTCAATTTCTCCTCCTTCCGACAAGTCTTGAGAGATAATTGACGATGCGACTTTTGTTAGTATTTTATTTTGTATTAAACGTTTTAGAGGGCGCGCGCCATATTGTGGGTTGTAACCTTCTTTTGCAATATACTCAAAAGCTTCAGGTAGAATATTAAGCGTAATACCTTTTGCTTGTAGTCTATCTTCCACTATCTTGACCTGAATCTTAACAATGTCTTTTATCGCGTCTGGCGTAAGAATGTTGAAAAGAATAATTTCATCCAATCGATTAAGGAACTCCGGCCTAAAGTAATCTTTCAAACTACCCATTACCCTGCTTTTCGCATCTTCATACTGAACATTTTTGTCATCGCTCTTACCTGCCCCAAATCCAATGTTTGTCATTTTATCTATATGTTCTGAACCAATATTTGATGTCAATATAATAATAGTATTTTTAAAATTAATTTTTCTTCCTTTTGCGTCAGTTAGGTGTCCGTTATCAAGAACCTGAAGCAAAATATTAAATACTTCCGGATGCGCTTTTTCTATCTCATCAAATAAAAGCACAGAGTATGGCCTATGACGCACAGTTTCAGTAAGTGAACCAGCTTCATCGTGTCCCACATATCCCGGAGGCGCGCCTATTAACTTAGACACGGAATGTTTTTCCATATATTCTGACATATCTATTCGTATTAGAGACTTTTCATCATCAAACATAAACTCTGTAAGCGCTTTTGTAAGCTCTGTCTTTCCAACACCAGTCGGACCCAAGAACAGAAATGAGCCGATAGGCCTGTTAGGGTCCGCGATACCTGCGCGTGAACGCTTTACAGCATCCGCAATTTTCTTAACCGACTCGTCTTGTCCGACAATTCTTTGTTTTATAGTATTTTCCATTCTGCTTAGTTTCTCTGCTTCTTCTTCAAGCATTCGCGTTACAGGCACATTTGTCCAACGCGATACAACATCCGCAATATCCGCTTCCGTGATTTCTTCTTTGAGAATTCTTCGTGAGCGTTGGAGTTTTTTAAGTCGCTTTGTCTTTGTCTCAAATTCTTTTTCTAGAGATGGAAGTCGGCCGTACCTTATTTCTGCCGCTTTTGTAAGGTCAGTTTGCGCTTCAGCTCGCTCCGCTTCTATACGAAGCGTTTCTAACTCTTTCTTAATCCCCTTTATCTCACCTAATGTTTCTTTTTCATTATTCCATTTAAGTTCAATTTCTTTAGTCTTTTCTTTCAGATCTGCTATATCTTTTTCAACTTTTTTAATGCGTGTTTTTACAGTCGTAACATCTCCGCCATTTAAATCTCTTTTGAGAGCTTCTTTTTCTATTTCAAGACGCATTATTCTCCTATGCGCCTCTTCAAGCACTGGAGGTTTGTTTTCAAGTGATATTCGAAGAGAAGAAGCCGCCTCATCTATAAGGTCAACTGCTTTGTCAGGTAAAAATCTATCCGTAATATATCGACTTGAAAGATTTACCGCGGAAACAATAGCGTCATCTGTTATCCTTACTCCATGATATAGTTCGTATTTTTCTCGAAGTCCGCGAAGTATAGCAACGGCATCTTCAATAGATGGTTCAAGTACATAAATAGGTTGAAATCTTCGTGTAAGCGCGGGGTCGCGTTCTATGTATTTTTGATATTCTTTAAGAGTCGTGGCGCCAATCGCGCGGAGATCGCCACGAGCAAGCGCTGGCTTTAACATATTTGAAGCATCCATGGCGCCATCAGCAGCGCCTGCTCCAACTATAGTATGTATTTCATCTATAAAAAGTATCACTTCCCCTTCCGCTTTTTCAACCTCTTTCATTATATTTTTTAATCGCTCCTCAAATTCCCCCCTATATTTTGTCCCAGCTATTAAAAGTCCTAAGTCAAGCGACATTAACTCTTTGTTCTTCAAGGACTCCGGCACATCGCTCGTTGCCATTCGTTGTGCAAGACCTTCCGCGATAGCAGTCTTTCCAACACCAGCTTCACCTATTAATATTGGATTGTTTTTTGTTCTTCTTGAAAGTATTTGAATTACACGGGTGATTTCAGCGTCACGTCCGATTACTGGGTCTAGCTTGTTTTCTTTAGCCATATCTGTAAGATTTCTTGTGTATTTCGCAAGCGCGCGAAACCGTTTTGGATGTGTAGCTTCTGATACTTTACTATTTTTTAATTCATACAAAACTTGTCCAACTGAATTTTTTTCAAGTTTGAAACGCGCCATTATTTCTCTAGCTTGAGATGGATAATCAAATATGGCTATAAAAAGATGCTCTGTTGAAACAAACTGGTCACCAAAATGCGATGCCACTTTACTTGAACCTTCAAGCACTTGCGCGAGTTCTGGTGTCAGATAGAGTTGATATGAAGGAGAAAGCACAGATGAGCTCTCTGGCGCTTCAAGCGCGTCGAGAAGTGTATCTGTCATAAGCATAGTGTCTATATCAAGTTTTTCCAAAATAGAAAAAACCATACTTTCTTCCTGAAGTATAAGAGCGGTCAAAAGGTGAAGCGGGTTTACATGGTTTTGCCCGCGCTCAACGGCAATCTCATGCGCTTTACGAATTGCTTCTTTTGCTTTAGTTGTAAAATTATTAAATTGAGGCATATAGATTTTGTTAATTATTGAAATTAGTCTTTCAAAATCATTACTCCCTCTTTTTGTTCACCGCCCACAAAATTGAGAGTGAATTTTGATTTTATTTTTCTTTTATTTTTGGATTAGATTCTTCAGCTTTTATGATTTGGGAAATTGCAGACCTCATACCATTAACTGGTGTGAACATTGCTGTCTTTCCCAAAATAGGGTTTTTTGTTGAAATACCTATTACTTCACCAAATATATCAATAAGCGGACTTCCCGCTATAACTTCCTTTTCGTCAATACTTGTTTTTATTATTGATAATACTTTTACAGTTTCCAGTTGCGCCTCTTCCTCGTTTGCGTTATTTTTTTCAACTGATGAGGTGGCTTCTACTGCAACATCTTCTTCAATAAGTCCTGATATAATCCCTATTGCAACATCGGTTCTCTCTTCTCCAGTCAGAGATAATATTGTCTGACCAAGTTTGAAAGAAATATGTTTTGAAAGCGCGACTGATGGAAATACCACTTCGCTCGCATGTGGTATTTCAACTAACAAAAACATTGCTGGTTCGGATTCTCCTGTTTTTATAACATGAGAACTAAAAACGCCTCCATTTGCTGTTTCAACTATGTATGTAGAATTGTTTTCTATAACAGAAGGGTCGGTTGCGATGAGTCCATCACGAGAAACACTAACGCCAAGTCCTCTAAGTACTCCCGCGGTTCCGTCATCTAAAACCTCTCTTATTCTTACCACGCTTTTTGAATTCTTATTGATAGAGTCTGTTATCAAATCTTCTTCTTTTACCACCACAGTGGTTTCTTTAGTGATAATACTCGCGCCTTGCTTTGTATCATTCGGCACGACACGCTCCACTGTGCGCTCCACAACGCGGTTAAGCGTTTGAACCATTACGGGAGGTGTTTGGTCCATAAGCGTAACCGTAACAATACCTGTGGCAATAGACGCGACAAAACTCACTAAGAGCGTAAGAAGTACGATTTGCATTTTTGTCAGCTTTTCAATTTCCATGCTTTATATTATTAGTATTAGTATAACGAACTAAACAATCTCAATCAAGGAATAATGTGTAAAACCTCGTTCTTCTAAAATAGAACAACAACTTCCCTATTAAGGTTTTTCTATAGTAGCACGAATATATGTCTGTGTCAAAATTATTTATTTGAATATTTTTCTACACTTTCACTTAGGATTTTCACTACATAATCAATGTCACTCTTTGTTGTTGTCTTGCCGAGAGAGAACCGTAGTGAGCTTTTGGATCGTTCTTTACTATGTCCTAATGCTTCTATTATATATGAGCCTTCATCTTCGTCACCCTCTTTACACGCGCTTCTTGTCGCGCACGCTATACCGTAATTGTCTAAAATAATTACAAAAAATTCGCCATTTATATTTGGAATATAAATATTTATATTATTTGGCGACCTTAGTTCCATACTGCCATTAAGTTTCATTTGAGGGATTTCTTTATTTAATTCATCTATAAAATAATCTTGAAGCTCTGTAAGTCTTTTTATTTCTTTTTCTCTCCCTACTTCCGCGAGCTCAAGCGCCTTTGCAAATCCCACAATCAGAGGAATGTTTTCAGTTCCCGCTCTTGCTCCGCCTTCTTGGCTTCCACCTTTTATAATCGAGTTTAATTTAATTTCCTTTTTCTTAAATAAGCACCCGACACCTTTTGGTCCGTAAATTTTTTGCCCGCCTAGTGTCATTAAATCCACATGCAATTTATTCACATCCATAAAAAAATATAATGGCGCCTGACTAGCGTCGGTGTGGAACAATGGCAATTCTGAATCTTGAATCTTGAATCTTGAATTTTGCTTGCGAAAATGCCGTAGCATTTTCGCAATTTCAGAAATCGGTTGAATTGTTCCTATTTCATTGTTCACATATATTATAGACACTAAAATTGTATTTTCTTTTATAGCTTCTTTTATATCTTTTGGATTTACGATGCCACTTTCATCAACTCCAATATATGTCACATCAAGTCCTTTCTTCTCAAACGCTTTAAAAACTTCTAAAACAGACGGATGCTCTATTGTGCTTGTAATAGCATGAAGGTTTTTTGGATTATCTATAACGCCAGTAATTGCCAAGTTGTTGGACTCAGTACTACCTGATGTAAATATGATTTCTTCGCTTCGCGCGTTTAAAATATCGGCAACACTTTTACGCGCATTATTGAGAGATTCTCTTGCGAATACGCCTTCTTTATATATAGCGCCAGCATTACCAAAATCTTTCATAAAATACTGCGTCATTACTTTCAGGACTTCAGTGTCTACGGGTGTAGTCGCCGCGTAATCTAAATATATTTTTTTATTTCTTTTCCACAACATTACTATTGACTTTACTCTATTATTTGCCACACATCAAATATAAGTGGCTTTGGCCTCGGTTCCTCAATATCGCGCCTCTCCAGTCATTGCGCTTTGCTATATCCCTTCTCTAGGGATGACCTTCTCACGCGTTAAGTTTTTTTGCAAAAAAAGTATTTTAATTATATAATTCTGTATTATCATTACCTCTAGATATATGCTTCTTGATATTTCTATAATTCCGCCATATTTGACACTTATATTTGCGTTTAGCGCTATTTTGATTTTTTTAGTTGTGTGGATTATGCAACTAGAAAGAAAAATCAAGAATTTTACAAGAGGTAAAGACGGCAAAAGCTTGGAAGATTCAATGGTAATGATAAAGAAAGGTCAAGACGACCTCATAAAATTCAGAAAAGATATGGAGCAATATCTAACAAAAGTGGAGAAACGTCTAAGAAGAAGTACGCAGAGTATAGAAACTATCCGGTTCAACCCTTTCAAAGGAAGTGGTTCAGGAGGAAACCAGAGTTTTGCCACGGCATTTTTAAATGAAGACGGAGACGGACTTATTATGTCTAGCTTATACGCAAGAGACAGAATAAGTATTTTCTCAAAACCGATTAAGAAGTTCGCTTCGGAACACAAACTGTCGGATGAGGAGAAAAAAGCAATAGATGACGCAAAGAAAAAGTTGAAACAGTTTCTTTATGATTGACCTTACTTCATACAAACATTATGACAAAAGAAAACACGCAAAAAAGAATACGGAGATCCCCTGTTATTGTTGTAATGGGACACATCGACCACGGAAAGTCGACGCTTCTTGATTATATTAGAAAAACGAACATTGTTGATAGTGAGTCAGGAGGTATCACACAACATATTTCTGCATATGAACTGACACATAAAAATAGACTTATAACGTTTTTAGATACACCCGGACATGAAGCGTTTAAGAAGATGCGTTCGCGTGGAGCCGAGGTCGCAGACATCGCTATACTTGTAGTATCGGCAGAGGAAGGTGTAAAAGCGCAAACTCTGGAGGCGCTCAAATGCATACGCGGGAGCAATATTCCGTTTATTGTTGCTATAAATAAAATAGATAAACCAACGGCTAATATTGAAAAAATAAAACAAAACCTTCTTGAAAATGAGATTTACCTGGAAGGGTCAGGCGGTGATGTGCCGTTTGTGCCTGTGTCAGCCAAAACTGGCGAAGGAATCCCGGAACTTTTGGATATAATGCTTCTAGTGGCGGATTTAGAAGAACTCTCAGGAGACACAGAGAAAGTTGCGGAAGGTATCGTGATAGAGTCAAATCTTGACCAAAAGAAAGGAATCTCCGCGTCACTTATTATAAAAGACGGCACTCTCAAGTCTGGAATGTTTATAGTGGCTGGAGATAGTATATCCCCTGTTCGTATAATGGAAGATTTTTTAGGAAAACCTATTAAAAAAGCGGTGTTTTCTTCTCCTATACGGGTAGTTGGATTTAGCAAAGCGCCACAAGTTGGAGCAAAGTTTGTTTCATATGATAAAAAGAAGGACGCCGAGAATGCGGTAGCGGTAACGGATAAAATCGAAAATATTGAAAACGATACGAATGAGAGTGAGCTAATAGAGTTACCTATCATATTAGTAGCCGACGCGCTTGGAACACTTGACGCAATAGAACACGAACTTGAAAAGCTTAAAAATAATATGGTAAAAATCAGAGTTATTAAAAAAGGTGTTGGATATGTTTCAGAAAATGATGTAAAAACAGCGACTGGAAAAGAAGGTACTCTCGTTATAGGATTTAATACAAAAATTGATGGTCAGGCGCAAAATCTTGCGAATCGCTTTGATGTTGAAATCAGAACGTTTGATGTGATTTATAAGATAAACGAATGGCTTGATGAAGTTATAAAAACAAGAACTCCTAAAATAAAGGTGGAAGAAAAAACAGGCGAAGCAAAAATTCTTAGGATATTTAGCAGAACAAAAGACAAACAGGTACTCGGTGGAAAAGTACTTGATGGTGAGCTTACACTCAAGGGAAACATAAATATCCTTCGTCGAGGAGAAAATATTGGTAAAGGTGAAATTGTAAACCTACAACAACACAAAATAAATGTAAAAGAAGTTAAAGATGGTGAATTTGGCGCGCAAATACAATCAAGTAGAGAGTTGGCAGAAGGAGATACTATTGAAGGCTTTGTTGTAAAAGAAAAATAAGATATTATGTCATTTAGAACAGAGAAAGTTTCAGGACTCGTAAAAAAGCTTGCGGCAGAGTTTTTATCCAGAGAAGCAGATAAGTCTTCCATAATTACCGTAACAAATGCCAATATTTCAGATGACTTGAAAAATGCTACTATATTTTTTAGTGTCTATCCTAAAGCAAGCGAGGACGCCGCCCTTAACTTTGCAAAGAGAAAGCGAAGTGAGCTTAAGAAGTATGTAAAATCAAAGCTAAAGATGAGGCGAATTCCATTTTTTGATTTTGAGATTGATTTTGGAGAAAAAAACAGACAAAAGATTGATGAACTTTGGAACGACAGTCTTTAATTTATAGTTTTTAGTAAACGCGTAGTTATCTGCGACAACGCACTAACGACTACTGACTAATATAAAAATGGCCCGGTGGCGAAGTGGTAACGCGACTGTTTGCAAAACAGCTATGCGCCGGTTCGATTCCGGCCCGGGCCTCAATGTGTTGTACACAGCACAGACTTATTACATGCCGGGATGGTGAAATTGGTATACACGCAAGACTTAAAATTTTGTGGGCGTAAGCCCGTGTGGGTTCGATTCCCACTCCCGGCACCA